>CAIYYE010000259.1 GCA_903930395.1 uncultured beta proteobacterium | reverse complement strand
TGGGGCAGGGGCCTTGCTCGGTATTTTTGCGGTTGTCTGGATGGCCGATATCGCTGCCTATTTCTCCGGCAAGGCTTTCGGCAAGCACAAGCTGGCGCCAACCATCAGCCCCGGCAAGACCTGGGAAGGGGCGATCGGGGCGGGTGTTGGCGTGGTCATTTACGGGCTGGTGGTGCGTCAGTTGTTCGGCCTTGAGTTCATGCCTGTGGCGCTGTGGATAGCTGCGCTGGTGGGCGTGACGGCCGTCAGCATTGTGGGCGACCTCTACGAATCGCTGCTCAAGCGCAAGGCGGGCATCAAGGACAGCAGCAATATACTGCCCGGCCATGGTGGCGTCCTTGACCGCATCGACAGCCTGACCTCGACCCTGCCTGTCGTGGCGCTGGTATGGCTGGTCTTCGCATCCCGGTGAGCGCCGCCGTGCAGAACATTACCGTACTGGGTTCAACCGGCTCGATAGGCGTCAGCACGCTCGATGTGATCCGGCGCCACCCGGACCGTTATCGCGCCTTTGCGCTGTGCGCCCATAGTCAGGTCGAGAAGCTCTTCGAGCAGTGCATCGAGTTCCGTCCGCGCTTTGCCGTCATGCGTGATGCCACACTGGCGGCGCAACTGGCCGAGCGTTGCCGGGCTGCCGGGCTGGATACCGAAATCCGCCATGGTGTTGAAGCGCTGGTCGAGATGTCCGCGCTGCCGGAGGTCGATGCCGTCATGGCCGCCATCGTTGGCGCCGCCGGTCTTGAGCCGACGCTCGCCGCGGCACGGGCCGGCAAGAAGGTCATGCTGGCCAACAAGGAAGTGCTGGTCATGGCCGGCGAACTGTTCATGCATGCCGTGCGCGAGCATGGCGCTGTGTTGCTGCCGGTCGATAGCGAGCACAATGCCATTTTCCAGTCGCTGCCCGCTGACTTTGCGCGTGGCCTGACCCCCTGCGGCGTCCAGAAAATCCTGCTGACCGCGTCCGGCGGACCGTTCCGCAATACGCCGCTGGCCGATCTGGCCAACGTCACGCCGGATCAGGCCTGCGCCCATCCGAACTGGGTCATGGGGCGCAAGATTTCGGTCGATTCGGCAACCATGATGAACAAGGGCCTCGAAGTCATCGAGGCGCGCTGGCTGTTCGATGCGCCGCCGGAGATGATCCAGGTCGTCGTCCATCCGCAAAGTGTCATTCACTCGGCGGTTCAGTACGTCGATGGCTCGGTGCTGGCGCAGTTGGGCAATCCCGATATGCGCACGCCTATTGCCTATGCCATGGCCTGGCCGGAGCGCATCGCCGCTGGCGTCGAACCGCTCGACCTGTTCAAGATTGCCCGTCTAGATTTCGTGGCGCCGGATTTCGAACGTTTCCGTTGCCTGCAACTGGCCTATGACGTCTTGCGCGAGGGCGGCACAGCACCGGCCATCCTCAACGCGGCGAATGAAGTCGCGGTGGCCGCTTTCCTCGACGAAGCCTTGCCTTTTCTCGGTATCGCCCGGCTCAACGATGCCGTCCTGCAGGCCTTGCCGGCTGGGCCGGAAGGCAGTCTGGCCGATGTCCTGGCGGCCGATGCGGAAGCACGTCAGCTGGCGCACAAGATGGTTCGGGAACGCCGTTTCGCGTGAATAACATCCTGTTTTACCTCGCTGCCTTTCTGGTCGTACTTGGCGTTCTCATCGTTTTTCATGAATTGGGGCACTACCTGGCGGCCCGACTGTGCGGGGTCAAAGTGCTCCGCTTTTCGGTCGGCTTCGGTCGCATGCTGTGGAAAAAGCGCCTGGGCCGGGACAAGACCGAATGGGCGATCAGCCTTTTTCCGCTCGGCGGTTACGTCAAGATGCTCGACGAGCGCGAGGGCAAGGTGGCCGAGGAAGAAGTCCATCGCGCCTTCAATCGCCAGGGTGTGGGCAAGCGCAGCGTGATCGTCGCGGCCGGGCCACTAGCCAATTTTGCCCTGGCCATCCTGATCTACTGGGGCGTTTTCATGCATGGCAGCGAAGAGTTGCTGCCTGTGCTCGGGGTTCCCCCAAGTGGTACGCCGGCGGCCATGGCTGCCATTGGCAATGGCGAACAGGTCAGGTCGCTCGACGGCGAGCCGGTGGCGACCTGGAACGACCTGCGCTGGATGATCCTGCAAAAGGCAGTTGATCACGAAAGTGTCGTGCTTGAAGTAGTCAACGAGCGCGACGAAATCGCCATCCGCCGACTCTACCTGACCGCCGCCGGTGAGCAGGGCTGGGAGGGAGATGCGCTGGAGCGTCTCGGCATCCGCTTCTATCGCCCGGAGATGCCCCCGGTGATTGGCAAGGTGGTGGCCAATGGGGTCAGTGAACGGGCCGGCTTGCAGGCTGGCGACCGCGTGCTGGCCATTGCCGGGAAGGAAATTGCATCGTGGTACGAGCTGGTCGCGATTATTCGCGATTCGGCGAGCAAACCTCTCCGGATCGAGATTGAGCGTCAAGGCGAGGCCTTGGCGGTGGACGTCGTTCCTGACGCCGTGCTGGAGCGTGGGCAAACGGTCGGCAAGATCGGCGTCGCGGTCGCCCAGGGGCCAATGCCTGGTCGCGAGGTGAAAACCTTCATCCGCTACGGCGTCATCGAGGCGGCCGGCCGGGCGCTTGAAGAAACCTGGGACAAGTCGGTCTTCAGTCTGGTCATGATGGGCAAGATGCTGACCGGCGAAGTTTCCTGGAAAAATCTGTCGGGGCCGGTGACCATTGCCGACTACGCCGGGCAGTCAGCACGACTCGGGCTGGATTACTACCTCAAGTTCATGGCCCTCGTCAGCATCAGCCTGGGGGTGTTGAATCTGCTGCCCATACCGGTGCTGGATGGCGGGCATTTGTTGTATCATATGATCGAAGTCGTCAGGCGCAGGCCGCTTTCCGAGCGGGCCATGGAGATTGGACAGCAGGTTGGCATGTCCATTTTGTTTGCCTTGATGGCTTTCGCCTTTTTTAATGACCTGACCCGCCTGTTTATTGGCTGAACGATGAAAAAATCCCTGTTGTCCATCCTGGTTGCCGGCATCTTTTCGACACCCGCTCTGGCTTTCGAACCTTTTGCCGTCAAGGATATCCGGGTTGAGGGTATCCAGCGTACGGAAGCCGGTACGGTCTTTGGCTACCTGCCGGTCAAGGTCGGTGAAACCCTGACCGATGAAAAGGCCACCCAGTCGATCAAGGCGCTCTTTGCCACGGGCTTCTTCAAGGATGTGCGGATCGAGGTCGAAAAGGACGTCATGGTCGTCGTCGTCCAGGAACGACCGGCCATCGCCACCATCAATTTTGTCGGCCTCAAGGAGTTCGACAAGGACGTCATCGTCAAGGCGCTCAAGGAAACCGGTATTGCCGACGGTCGCATCTTCGACCGGGCGCTGCTTGAAAAAGCCGAGCAGGAACTCAAGCGCCAGTACCTGACGCGCGGCAAGTATGCCGCCAGTATCACGACGACCGTGACGCCGCTCGAGCGCAATCGCGTCGGCATCAATTTCAACATCGAAGAAGGTGCGGCGGCCAAGATCAAGCAGATCAATCTGGTCGGCACCAAGGCCTTCTCCGAAAAAGAGTTGCTCAGCCAGTTCGAACTGACGACGCCCGGATTGATAACCTGGTACACCAAGAACGACCAGTATTCCCGGCAGAAGTTGTCGGCCGATCTGGAAAAGATCAAATCCTTCTACATGAATCAGGGCTATCTGGAATTCGCCGTCGAGTCGACGCAGGTTTCCATTTCGCCGGACAAGCAGGATGTTTACATCACGGCCAACCTGGTCGAAGGCGAGCGCTTTCAGGTCTCGTCGGTAAAGATGGCGGGTGAATTCATGATTCCCGAAGACGAGTTGAAGAAACTCGTCACCATCAAGCCGGGCGATGTCTTCTCGCGTGAAAAACTCAACAACACTACCAAGGCGATCAGCGACCGCCTCGGCAAGGAAGGCTATGCCTTCGCCAACGTCAATGCCGCGCCGGAAATCGACAAGGACAAGCGTCGCGTGGCATTCACCATTTTTGTCGATCCCGGCAAGCGTGTTTATGTGCGCCGCCTCAATGTGACGGGCAATACCAAGACCCGTGACGAGGTCATTCGTCGCGAAATGCGCCAGATGGAAGGTGGATGGTACGATGCCGAAAAGGTCGCGAATTCGAAGCAACGCATAGACCGGCTGGGCTATTTTGGCGATGTCGCCATCGAGACGCCGGCTGTGGCGGGTACGGCCGACCAGCTCGATGTCAACGTCAATGTGACCGAGAAGCCGACCGGCAACCTGATGCTGGGTGTCGGCACCTCGAGTACCGACAAGATCATCCTGTCCGGCTCGATTGCCCAGAACAATTTCATGGGTAGCGGCAACAACGTGTCCATCCAGGTCAATTCGGCCAAGACCTACAAAACCTACGTCTTCTCCTACACCAATCCCTATTTCACGCCGGATGGTGTCAGTCAGGGCTTCGATCTCTATCAGCGCACGTTCAACACGACCTCGACGGCCATCGCGGCCTACAGCTCGTCGTCATATGGCGGTGGCCTGCGCTTTGGCTTCCCGATTGGCGAAAAAGAGTCGATTGGTCTGGGTCTGGGTGTCGATTCGACGACCATCACGACTTATGCCGGGATCAGCCCCAGTTATTACATCGATTACGTCAATAAATTTGGCGCGACGAACCTTTCTGTTCCGCTTACTCTGAGCTGGGCCAGCGACGGCAAGGACAGCTATTTCTTCCCGACGCGTGGCACTTTCCAGAAGGCTTCGCTGGAAGTGGCATTGCCCGGTGGCGATCTGACCTATTACCGGGCGACCTATCAGCTGCAGCATTTCATTCCGCTCAATCCCAGGTTCACCCTGATGCTGAATGGTGAAGTCGGCTACGCAGCTGGTTATGGCGATTCGGGTCTGCCCTTCTTCAAGAATTTCTATGCTGGTGGTATCGGTTCCGTCCGTGGTTACAAGGCTTCCAGCCTCGGCCCACTGACCCGTGATACAACAACCGGCACGGAGTATCGTATTGGCGGAAACAGCCGTGTCATCGGCAATGCCGAACTGCTCTGGGGTATTCCGGGCATGGAAAAGAGCTTCCGTATGGGCTGGTTTTTCGACGCCGGTCAGGTCTATGGAGATCAGGGCATGAGTGCTGCGGGTGGCCTGCGTTATTCGACGGGTTTGTCAGCTTCGTGGATTTCCCCGATCGGTCCGCTAAAATTCAGCTTTGGCCGGCCGCTGAACAAGCAGGCAGACGACCGCTCTGAATCCTTCCAGTTCCAGATGGGCACCACGTTCTAATTCAGGAGTTTCAAGTTGAAAATCAAGTCCGTAGTTCTCGCATCCCTGATGTCTGCCATGGTGGTGACCGGTGCGGTTGCCGCCGAGTTGAAGGTGGGTTACGTCAATACGCAGCGCATCTTCCGTGACGCGCCGGCAGCCCAGAAGGCAGCCAAGAAGCTGGAAGGCGAGTTTTCCAAGCGCGATCAGGAACTCCAGCGCATGGCCAAGCAGTTGCAGGCCCTGCAGGAAAACCTCGAAAAGAATTCAGTGACCATGGCGGAAAGTGAACGCCGGACCAAGGAAAAGGAATTCGGCGAGGTTTCCCGCGAATTCCAGCGTCGGCAGCGCGAATTCCGCGAGGACCTGAACCTGCGTCAGAACGAAGAGAACGCCGCGGTCATCGAAAAGGCCAACAAGGCGATCAAGCAGATTGCCGAGAATGAAAAGTACGACCTGATCCTTCAGGACGTCGTCTGGGTCAGCCCCCGTCTGGACATCACGGAACGTGTCATCAAGGCCCTGTCGGAAGGCAAGTGACATGACCGGTTTGGGTGAGGCTTTTTATACGCTTGCCGACATCGCCGCCCAATTGGGCGGCGATGTGCTTGGCGACGGGCAAACACGCATTTCGCAGGTGGCCTCGCTGGCCTCGGCCGGCGAGGGCGACATCGCTTTCCTGGCCAATCGCAAGTACCGCAATCAGTTGCAATCGACCGGCGCCGCCGCAGTGATTCTGGCGCCCGATGCTGCGGATGGCTTTGCCGGGCCGCGTATCGTTACGGCCAATCCCTATGCCTACTATGCCCGGGTCGCCACCTTGCTCAATCCGGCAAGCGTCGAAACGGCGGGCATACATTCGACAGCCGTGACCGAATCGGTCATTCCGGCATCGGTTTTTGTCGGGCCAAAGGTCTGCATCGGCAAAAATGTCAGTATCGGCGAAGGCTGCCGCATCCATGCCGGCTGTGTCATCGGTGACGGTGCAGTAGTCGGCGAGGGGAGTGTTCTCTATCCCAACGTGACCATCTATCACGGCTGCCGGATAGGCCGGCAGGCGATCCTGCATGCCGGCGTGGTCATTGGTGCCGACGGCTTTGGTTTCGCGCCGGATGGCAAGGAATGGGTCAAGATTCCCCAGGTTGGTGTCGTGATTATCGGTGACGATGTCGAAATCGGTGCCAACACGACCATAGACCGCGGGGCGCTGGACGATACGATGGTTGGCGATGGATGCAAGATCGACAATCTGGTGATGATCGGTCACAACTGCAATATCGGACCGTATTCGGTGATTGCCGGATGTACCGGCATGGCTGGCAGCACCACGCTGGGTGAGCATTGCATCCTGGGTGGCGCAACGATGATCAGTGGTCATCTGACCCTGGCCCCCAATACCACCATTTCCGGCGGGTCGACTGTCATGCGCAGCATCCTTGAGCCGGGTGGGGTCTATGCCAGCGTTTTCCCGCTGGACAGCTATGAGCACTGGATGCGCAACGCATCGCATATCCGTCGGCTTTCGAAGCTCGCGGATCGCGTTTCTGAACTTGAGAAACAACTTAAAGAAAAACACATAGAGGGTTGATTAAATGGATATTCAAGCAATCATGGAGCACCTGCCGCATCGTTACCCGTTCCTGCTGGTCGACCGTATCGTCGAGATCGAACTGGGTAAGTCGATCCATGCCTACAAGAATGTAACGATCAACGAGCCGTTTTTCATGGGCCATTTTCCCCATCATCCGGTCATGCCGGGGGTGCTGATCATGGAAGCGCTGGCCCAGGCTGCGGGCATTCTCTCCTTCAAGTCGATGGCCGAAAAGCCGTCTGCGGACACCGTTTTCTACTTTGCCGGTATTGACGAGGCACGTTTCAAGAAGCCGGTCATGCCGGGTGACCAGTTGCACCTGCATGTCGAGATCGAGCGCCATATGCGCGGCGTCTGGAAATTCAAGGGCGTTGCCCGGGTCGATGGTCAACTGGCCGCCGAAGCACGTTTGATGTGCGCCCAGCGGAATCTGTAAGATGATCCATCCGACTGCCATTGTCGATCCGGCTGCCAGGATAGGCGCCAATGTAGAGATCGGCCCCTATTCGATCATTGGTCCCGATGTCGAGATCGGCGACAACACCGTTATCGGTCCGCATACCGTCATTCGCGGGCATACCCGTATCGGCCGCGACAACCGGATTTTCCAGTTCTGTTCGCTCGGTGAAGTGCCGCAGGACAAGAAGTACGCTGGCGAACCGACGCGCCTGGAAATCGGCGACCGCAACGTTATCCGTGAATTCTGCACCTTCAATCTGGGTACCGTGCAGGATGTCGGGGTGACCCGACTCGGCGACGACAACTGGATCATGGCCTACGTGCATATCGCGCACGATTGCCAGGTCGGCAACAAGGTGACTTTCGCCAACAACGCCTCGCTGGCCGGCCATGTCGTGGTTGATGACTGGGCGATTCTCGGCGGTTTTACCGGGGTTCACCAGTTCTGCCGCATTGGCGCCCATGTCATGACCGCCGTCAGCACGGTGATCCTGCAGGATGTGCCGCCTTACCTCATGGCGGCCGGCAATACCGCGACGCCTTACGGTATCAATGTCGAAGGTCTGAAACGCCGTGGTTTCACGGCTGAATCGATTACGTCGCTCAAGCGCGCCTACCGCACGCTCTACAAGTCCGGGCTGCTGCTCGAAGAAGCCAAGCTCAAGCTGACCGAGGACGCCAAGACCCAGCCGGATCTCCAGCGCCTGGTCGACTTCCTGGCTGTTTCCAAGCGAGGCATCATTCGCTGATATGGGTCGCGCCGTTCGGATTGCCATGGTGGCAGGGGAGCCTTCCGGGGATCTCCTGGCCAGCCACCTCATTGCCGCCCTGAAAGAGCGTTTGCCCGATGCCGTGTTTTTCGGCATCGGCGGGCCGCGCATGGAAGCCCTCGGTTTCGATGCCTGGTGGCCGATGGAAAAACTCTCGGTCATGGGCTATGTCGATGCCCTCAAGAATTACCGGGAGATTTCCGGAATTCGCCGCCAGCTCAAGAAGCGCCTGCTCGATATCCAGCCCGATATCTTCATCGGTGTCGATGCGCCGGATTTCAACCTCGGCCTGGAAACCAGCCTCAAGTCGGCCGGCGTCAAGACCATCCATTACGTCAGCCCGTCGATCTGGGCCTGGCGCGGTGGCCGCATCAAGAAAATCGCCCGTGCCGTCCATCGCGTCCTGGCGCTCTTCCCGATGGAGCCGCCGCTCTACGAAAAAGCGAATATCCCGGTTACCTACGTCGGGCATCCGCTGGCCGACATCATTCCGCTCCAGACCAGCAAGCAGGCCGTGCGCGAAAAGCTCGCCCTGCCGCGCGATTATCCGGTTTTCGGCATGCTTCCGGGCAGCCGTCAGGGCGAACTGGCGATGATGGC
>CAIYYE010000258.1 GCA_903930395.1 uncultured beta proteobacterium | reverse complement strand
GCGAGGGCAGTTCGACAGCATCCCATTCGACACCGTGGATGCCCGAAACGCCCAGTTCTTCGCCGCGCGTCAGCAGATGGTGCAGGCCGTGGCCGGTTTCGTGGAAAAGCGTGGTGACATCATCGTGCGTGAAAGTCGCCGGCTTGTTACCGACCGGGCGCGAGAAATTGCAATTCAGATAGGCGATGGGCTTCTGGATACCGGTGACAGTGCGCCGGCGTGAGCGGGCTTCATCCATCCAGGCGCCGCCGCGCTTGGTTTCGCGGGCATATAGGTCGAGGTAGAACTGCCCGACCAGCTCGCCGGCTGGGGTTTCCAGGCGGTAAAAACGGACATCCTCATGCCAGACCGGGGCCGTGTCAGGTTTGACCTTGACGTTGAAGAGGCTCTCGATGACCTTGAACAGGCCGCCCAGGACTTTCGGCTCGGTGAAATACTGCTTCACTTCCTGTTCGGAGAAGGCGTAATTGGCCTGCAGGAGCTTTTCCGAGACGTAAGCGGCATCCCAGGGCTGGAAATCGGCGAGGCCGAGTTTGTCCTTGGCAAAGGTGCGCAGTTCGGCGATGTCTTTCTCGGCAAAGGGCTTGGCCTTGGCCGCCAGTTCGCGCAGGAAAGCGAGCACCTGGGCCGGGGTGTCGGCCATTTTGGGGGCCAGCGAGACTTCGGCGAAATTGTTGAAGCCGAGCATCTTCGCGTCTTCTTCGCGCAGTTCGAGCATGCGCGCGATGATGGGGGTGTTGTCCCATTCCGGCTTGCTGGATCCGTCGTGGAATTCGGCGGCGCGCGTGGCGTAGGCACGATACAGGCGGGCGCGCAGGTCGCGGTTGTCGGCGTATTGCATGACCGGGCCGTAGGAGGGGGCCTGCAGGCTGAAACGCCAGCCATCGACACCGGCCTTCTCGGCAGCGGTTTTGGCAGCGGCCTTGGCGTCCTCGGGCAGGCCGGCGAGCAGGGCTTCGTCGGTGACAACTTCGGCAAAGGCGTTGGTGGCGTCGAGCAGGTTTTCGGCGAACTTGGCCGAGAGCTGCGACAACTCTTCCATGATGGCCTGGAAGCGCGGCTTCTGGTCTTCCGGCAATTCGGCGCCGGAGAGGCGGAAGTCGCGGATTTCGTTATTGACGACCTTCTTCTGCTCAACGCTCAGCGTGGCGTATTCGGCACTGGCGCGCAGCGCCTTGTATTTCTCGAACAGCTTGAGGTTCTGGCCGAGTTCGGCATAGAAGCGCGATACTTCCGGCAGCATTTCGTTGTAAGCCTCGCGCCAGGCGGGGATGTCATTGACCGAATGCAGGTGACCGACGATGCCCCAGGCCCGGCCGAACGGCTCCAGACCATCGGAGAGGGCGCCGGCAAAGTCCGCCCAGGTGGCCGGCGTGCTGTCGGCGGTCAGGCCTTCGATCAGCTCGCGGCCAGCGGCGAGCAGGGATTCGATGGCCGGCTTGACGTGTTCGGGCTGAACGGTGTCGAAACGTGGCAGGTCGGAGAAATCGAGCAGGGGATTGGCAGTCGTCATTTTTATATTCCGGGCAAGAAAAACGGGCGGTCAGGCCGCCCGTCGTATCTGGGGGCAGAACCCCTATTCTACAAGCTCGCGGTAGGCATGCCACGAGGCATGGCCGAGAATCGGCATGATCAGGATCAGGCCGAAGAGCAGGGTGGCGAAACCAAGCAGGGTCATGGCGACGAGCAGGGCCGCCCATAGCAGCAGAGGGCCGACGTTGCGGGTGAAGGCGCGCAGGCTGGTCATGATGGCGGTGGCCACGTCGCTGTCGCGGTCGAGCATGAGCGGGACCGAAACAACGGACAGGGCATAGACGAACAGGGCCAGTACGCCGCCCAGTGCGAACCATGTCACCGTGAAAAGCAGGTGGTCACCATTGAAAACGATTTCGTAGAGATAGGCGCTGGCCACTGGCGCCGAGGTGGCGCCGACGAGAGCGAAGGCGACCGCCGACAAGCGCTCCCAGAATAGCCCGACCAGTGCCAGGATCAGGCCGAAGAAAGCCAGCGACTGGCCATTGCGCCCGAAGCACTTGAGCGAATCAATGAACAGGATGGATTCGCCGGCCGCATTGTGCCGACTCAACTCATAGAGACCGGCGGCAAGCAGGGGGGCGACGAAGAAGAAGCCGGAAATTGCGACGGTGAGCAGGTGCGGGTACTCGATCAGCGCGAGGATGATGAGGTCGCCGCACAGTGCGAACAGCAGGCCATAGGCCAGCGAAGGCAGGGGGTTGGCCTTGATGTCCTGCCAGCCAGCCTTGAGCCAGGCCAGGGGACGGTCCATGCCGATCTGGCGGAGGCGTGGCAGGGCTGTGCCGGAAAATGCGAAATGCTCGGTGCGGTATTTCATGGCTGTCTCCCGAAAGGCTACAGCCATTGGACCCGGCCACAGGGGCCGGGTTCAGACAAAACGATTACAGCGTCTTGCCGGTCAGCTTTTCGTAGGCCTCGATGTACTTGGCGCTGGTCTTGGCGATGACGTCGGCCGGCAGCGAGGGGCCGGGGGCGACTTTGCCCCAGTCCAGGGTTTCCAGGTAGTCGCGGACGAACTGCTTGTCGTAGGACGGCGGATTC
>CAIYYE010000257.1 GCA_903930395.1 uncultured beta proteobacterium | reverse complement strand
GGGAAGGCCTGACCAAGGAAGCCCCGGCTCACCTGATCGACTGGCAAGGCAATGACTGGACACCGGAAGATGGCAAGGCTGGCAAGAATGCCGCCCACGCCAACTCACGCTTCACTGCGCCGGCCAATCAGTGCCCGTCGATCGACAGCGCCTGGGAAGATCCGGCCGGCGTGCCGATTTCCGCCTTCATCTTCGGCGGCCGTCGCGCCACCACCGTGCCGCTCGTGTATCAGGCTTTCAACTGGAACTACGGCGTCTACATGGCAGCCACCCTCGGCTCCGAAACCACCGCCGCCGCCTTCGGCCAGCAAGGTGTCGTGCGCCGCGACCCGTTCGCCATGCTGCCCTTCTGCGGCTATCACATGGGTGACTACTTCAATCACTGGTTGAAGATGGGCAAGACCGTCGATGCCACCCCGAAGATCTTCTGCGTGAACTGGTTCCGCATGAACGAAAAGGGCGAATTCATGTGGCCGGGCTTCGGCGACAACATGCGCGTCCTCAAGTGGATCGTCCAGCGTTGCAAGGGCACCGTCGGCGCCAAGGAAACCACGCTGGGCTGGATGCCGAAGTTCGAGGACATCGACTGGACCGGTCTCGACATCAACAAGGCCGATTTCGAAGCCCTCAGCACCATCGATCCGGATGCCTGGAAGTCCGAACTGGCCGGCCACAAGGAGTGGTTCGACAAGATGGGCGAAAAGATGCCGCGCGAACTCGTGCTCAAGCGCGAACTGTTCGAGATGGGCATTTTCAAGGACGCTGCCTGATCTTCATCGGTCAGCGCTAATCAAACGGCCGCCTCCGGGTGGCCGTTTTGTTTTGGAGAACTGCATGTACCGTCCCGCCCAACGCCTGGCCGACATCGAACCCTTTCACGTCGTCGAACTGCTGACCCGCGCTCGCCAGCTCGAGGCCGAGGGGCGCGACATCATTCACATGGAAGTCGGCGAACCTGATTTCCCGACGCCGGAACCGATCAGCCAGGCAGCGATTGCCGCGATCAAAGACGGAAAGACAAAATACACGCCGGCCCTTGGCTTGCCGGAGTTGCGCGAAGCGATCGGCGCTTTCTATCGACAGCGCTATGGCATCACTGTGCCGACCAGTCGAATTGCCATCACCAACGGCGCCTCAGGTGCCCTGAATCTGGCCTTTGCCTGCCTGGCCGACCCCGGTAGCGAATGGTTGCTGACCGACCCTGGCTACCCCTGCAACCGCCACATCCTGCGAACCTTCGAAGGGCGGCCACTGGGGATGCCGGTCGGCCCTGATACCAACTTCCAGCCGACCCCGGCAATGCTGCGCCAGCACTGGACGGCCAACACCGCCGGCCTGTTGGTCGCCTCGCCGGCCAATCCGACCGGGACGCTGCTCAGTCTCGCCGAAATCGAGTCACTGGCCGAGGTATGCCGGGAAAAGGGCGGCCATTTCCTCGTCGACGAGATTTACCACGGCCTCACGTACGCCCCAAAGGAAGTCCCCTTGGGGGACGAACTGGAGGCTCCGACCGCCTGCGCCGCCGGCGACGATATCTGGGTCATCAACAGTTTCTCCAAGTATTTCCAGATGACCGGATGGCGGCTGGGCTGGATGGTCATTCCCGAGGCATATGTGCGCGACGTCGAAAAACTGGCACAGAACCTCACGCTCTGCCCTTCAACACCGGCGCAATATGGTGCGCTGGCGGCGTTCGCGCCGGAAACCATTGCCATCCTGGAAACCCGCCGCGCCGAATTCCGTCGCCGCCGCGACTTCCTCGCCCCGGCGCTGGAAGGCATCGGCTTCCGGATTACGGCCCGGCCCGAAGGCGCCTTTTATCTCTATTGCGATTGTTCGGCCTTGAGCGATGACAGCTTTGCGCTGGCTACCGACCTGCTCGAAAAGGCCGGTGTCGCAGCTACGCCCGGTCTTGATTTCGGCAGCAATGCACCGGAAAAACACATTCGCTTCGCCTATACCACCGGCGTCGACCGGCTGACTGAAGCCGTGGAACGCCTAAGTGCTTATTTCGGCCGCTAAAGTCAGACCCGGATAGCGTGCCCGTAGCGCCGGCCAGTCGAAAAACGGCCCCGGATCGGTCTTACGGCCGGGCGCAATGTGGCAGTGGCCGGCAATCGCAGTGATCGGATAATGCTGGCGCAGGGCATCTAGCAGCGACCACAGGGCAGGATACTGTGCCGGATCATACGGCTGGGTGTCCGAGCCTTCCAGTTCGATACCCACCGAGTAGTCGTTGCAGTTATCGCGCTCGCACCAGCACGATTGTCCGG
>CAIYYE010000256.1 GCA_903930395.1 uncultured beta proteobacterium | reverse complement strand
CTGACCCACGTTCCGACCGGCATCGTCGACCAGTGCCAGAACGACCGCTCGCAGCACCGCAACCGTGACGAAGCCTGGCAGATGCTGCGTGCCCGCATCTACGAGTTCGAACTGCGCAAGCAGCAGGCCGAACAGCAAAAGCTCGACGACGCCAAGTCCGACATCGGCTGGGGGCACCAGATCCGTTCCTACGTGCTCGACCAGTCACGCATCAAGGATCTGCGCACCAACCACGAAACCGGCAACACCCAGGGCGTGCTCGACGGCGACCTCGACCCCTTCATCGAAGCCAGCCTCAAACAGGGCGTGTGACACGTCTCGCCAATCTCTTCGCCGGATTGCCATCGACCGCCACGGTCGATGAGCAATTCAGCGAACTGCTCAGCCGCCCCGGCCTGCGCATCGAGCGCATCGTCTCGACTGGCCAGAGCAGCCCGCCGGGCTTCTGGTACGACCAGGCGGAGGGCGAGTGGGTTGCTGTCCTGCAAGGCCGGGCCACACTGCGCTTCGCCGACACCCCCGAGCCAGTCGAACTGGCCCCCGGCGACTTCATCGACATCGCCCCGCATCGCCGCCACCGGGTGGAATCAACAGACCCCGGGCAGACTACCGTCTGGCTGGCCATTCACTTCGCCGACGTTTGAATAATTCGGCTATCCGAAGTCGGCATTTATCGAACCTCTGAGGCATCTTCAAACTCCGTGCACTCCGAGGTCATTGCTTTCTTCACGGCCATACAAGATTTACGTAACATGACAGGCAATTCTTCCTTCTGCCTACGGAGCAGTTGTCATGCGCAAACTAGCGCCCCTCCTCTTCTTGTTTCTTGCCGCCTGCACCACAATCGCCACGCTTCGGCTTGACGACCGTTTCGGACTGCCCGATCCAACGCGCTACGATCACCCCAGGGCTGGCAGTACTGGCATGCCTGACTACTGGAATGATGTCCGGCCAGTCCTCGATCAACGCTGCGTTCAATGCCACGCCTGTTCGGATGCCCCCTGCCAGCTCAACCTGACCAGTTATTCCGGCTTGACGCGCGGGGCGAATCCGACCGAGGTTTACGCGAACCGCCTGCTGGCCGGCACACCCACCCGCCTGGGTATCGATGCACAAACAACGGCCGACTGGCGAAAACTGGGATTTTTTCCTGTGCTCAACGAACGGCAGCCAACGCCCCAAGCCAATCGCGAAGCCGGGGTCATGTATCGCCTCCTGGCCATGAAACAGGAACATCCCGGACCATCGGCCGGGCAGCTGACCGACGACGACCTCGATTTTTCGCTCGATCGCTCGCAGGTTTGCGTTCCCGCTGAAGGCCTCGACGAATACACCCGTCGCCATCCAACGCGTGGCATGCCCTTTGGCCTCCCGCCACTGAGTGCCAAAGAACACCAGACGCTGGCCCGCTGGATCGAGGCAGGTGCGCCATACCGTCCCGCCCCGCCGCTGCCTGCTTCTATTGATCGCCAGATCGCGGACTGGGAAAACTTCCTCAACGGCGACGACAACAAGAGCCAGCTTGCCGCCCGCTATATCTACGAGCACTGGTACCTTGCCCACCTCTGGTTCGCTGAATCGCCTGGCCGGTATTTCGAACTGGTTCGTAGCCGGACACCGCCCGGAAAGCCCATCGACCTGATTGCCACGCGCCGTCCCTACGATGACCCTGCTACCGATCGCGTCTGGTACCGTTTGCAATACAACGAGGCCACGGTGGTGGCCAAGACACATATGCCATTGCAGCTTGACGCAAAGCTCCTGGCGAAGCTGCGACAAAGCTTCCTGACGCCGAGCTACACGGTTGCCAGCCTGCCCGGCTACGAGCCCACCATCGCTGCCAACCCCTTTGTGACCTTTCGTGATCTTCCGCTGCAGGCACGCTATCGCCTGATGCTGGAAAACGCGCAGTTCACGCTATCCAACTACATGAAGGGAGCCGTCTGTCGTGGACAGGTTGCCCTGAATTCAATCGACGATCATATCTGGGTGGTCTTTGTCGCGCCCAACGACAAGGAATCCTTGCTCATGCAAAAACTGATCGACGGCGCCGCGCCCGTACTCAGTTTGCCCGGCGAACTCCAGAGCACGACGGGTCTTCTGGCCTGGCGCACCTATGCCGACCTTGAGCG
>CAIYYE010000255.1 GCA_903930395.1 uncultured beta proteobacterium | reverse complement strand
GATTTCTGATTCCTGGCCAGCTTGAGGCCGACCGGGTCGTTGAAGATGCGCTTGTGCCGGCATTTGGTCAGATCGACGGCGGGGTCGCCGCTGGGCGCATTCGAAAACACCCCGTTGTGGGCTGGCGCGTAACCATTGCTGTCGACAGCCAGCGAATAGGTCAGGCCTGGTACGTCGCGCAGCAGATTGTCGTAGATCCGGGTCAGTTCGCCATCGCACAGGCTGTCGTAGGCAGTCGTGTAGCGTTTCGGGTTGGAGCCGGGTATTTCCTTGTAGGCCTGGTCGAAGACATTGACGCCACGCTCGGCCATGGTGCGCAACACCGTCGCCACGTTGTCGCGAAATCCGGCGCACTTGTCATGCAGCGTGTCGAACATGCTGTTGCCGGTACGGAAATCGGCCAGCGTGCATTGCAGGTCCTCGGTCGATTCGCGCAGGGTCTTGGCATTGTCGAGGCACTGCTTCATGCGGCCCGAAATGTCACGGGCGTGATCGCGGATGCCTTCGACTTCAGTGTGTATCGTCTGATTGCTTTCGCGCAGGTTGTAGATCGAGGTCGAGATCGAGGACAGTTGTTCGGTGGTCTGCTTGAAGTCGCTGACCATGGTGGTCAGATCGCTGGCCGACGTTTCGATGTAGGTGTTGGCGCGCGTCACTTCGCCGACGATGGTCTGCGTCTTGGCCGAGGTGTCGGAAACCAGATTGATCATCGACTGGGTGTTCTGGCCGATGACCTGGGTCGCCGTCTTGACCTTCTCGGCCAGCTTGCGCACCTCATCGGCGACCACGGCGAAGCCACGGCCGGCTTCGCCAGCGCGGGCGGCCTCGATGGCGGCGTTGAGTGCGAGCAGGTTGGTCTGGTCGGAGATGTCGTTGATCAGCGAGACGATCTGGTCGATCTTCATCGAGCTGGTGTGCAGTTCGCTCACTGTCGCCGAGAAATGCTCGATGTGCGCATTCGTCGAGCGCATCGTCGAGGCGACGGTTTCCATCTGCTCGAGCGAACGCTGGGCGAGGTCGAGATTGTTCCGGGTCGAGGCCTGGATCGCATCCGAATTTTTGGCGACTTCGCTGACTGCCTGATTGACCCGGTTGCTCGATTCAAAGACATTGGCGGCTAGGGCTTCCTGGCGGCGAACGGCGTCGTCGGTCTGCTGGACCAGGCTGTTCATCCGGGCGGCATCGGCGGCGATGCTGACACTACGCACGCGGGCATGCGAAATGAGGCCGCGGACACGGCTGAAAAAACGGTTGAGGTTGCCGGAAATGCGGCCGCTTGCATCGCTGCCGGAATTGCCTACCGAGTGCGAAAGATCTGCATTGCCATCGGCAATTGCCGCGATGTCGCGGTCAATCTTGTCGAGTGCGCCGCCGTTGCCAAAAAATCCCACGGTTTGTCTCCTGAATCTTTTTGATGTTCGGACGGGATTGAGCTGCGACTTTGCCTGCCGCCCGTCGTTTCCGGGCGGCA
The DNA here is from genome assembly GCA_903930395.1 of uncultured beta proteobacterium. Lineage (GTDB taxonomy): Bacteria > Pseudomonadota > Gammaproteobacteria > Burkholderiales > Rhodocyclaceae > Azonexus. Next base: position 1,969 of record CAIYYE010000255.1, on the reverse strand, counting down.
ACTACGGATTCTAGCTGCTGCGTTGGCGCGCCGACAGGCGGCCGAGAACGAAGCCCTTGATCTCGGCAAAGGGAATCGGTTTATCGAAAATGGTGACATCGGCTGGCAGGCCGCGTTCAAGAATCTCCTCGCGGTCGATGGCGCTGACGACGATGATGTCCATGCGCATGAGATCGTTGTTGGCGCGCAGGCGGCGAATCATCTCGAAACCATCCATGCCTGGCATCATGAGGTCGGCGATGAGGATGTCGGGGACGCATTGACCAACTTGCAGCAGGCCGTCGAAGCCGTTGGCCACCACGCGCAGCTTGACCGGCAGGTTCCAGCTGTCGACCGTCATCTGGTAAAGCATTTGCAGGGTGGGATCATCCTCGGCAATGAGGACGTCGATCTGGCCGCCGTATTCCTGGGCGCTCGGCGTCAGGCTCCGGCGACGGGCGAGCAGGGCATCGACCGAGGCAGTCGGAATCCGGCGATGGCCGCCCGCGGTTTTCCAGGCTTCCAGGGCGCCGCTTTCAACCATGTTTTGCACGGTGCCCAGAGATACGCCCAGGCGAAGGGCTGCTTGACGAGTGCTGAGGTATTCGGAATTGGCCATCGTTATGCCTTTGGTGAAATTACAAATTCGGCAAATTTTATCCTGTAACCTTGCCGGACCACAATAAAAAAAACCCGAAACGTGTTCACGTTCGGGTTTTCCTTGTAAATGCCCGGCGCGCGGGCGAAAGCGCGCTTTACAGTTTCTTGGCGTTCTTGGCCAGGTAAGCGGCAACGCCTTCGGTCGAGGCGGTCATGCCGGGCTTGCCCTTGTTCCAGCCTGCCGGGCAGACTTCGCCATGCTCTTCGAAGAACTGCAGGGCGTCGACCATGCGCAGCATTTCGTCGATATTGCGGCCGAGCGGCAGCATATTGACGACCTGGTGCATGACCACGCCGTTCTTGTCGATCAGGAAAGATCCGCGCAGGGCCACGCCCGCGCCTTCGAGTTCAACGTCGTAGGCACGGCAGATGTCGTGCTTGATGTCGGCCACCAGCGGGTAGCCGACCTGGCCGATGCCACCGTCCTTGATGGCGGTATTCTTCCAGGCCAGGTGGGTGAACTGGGAGTCGATGGAGACGCCGATGACCTCGACGCCACGCTGGGCAAACTCGGCCAGGCGGTGATCGAAGGCGATCAGCTCGGACGGGCAGACGAAGGTGAAGTCGAGCGGGTAGAAGAACAGGACAACCGGCTTGCCCTTGAAGGAGGACAGTTTCAGCTCCTTGATTTCGTTGTTGCCATATACGGCGGTAGCGGTGAAATCCGGGGCTTGCTTGCCAACGAGAACGGCCATGGGGAACTCCTTGTAATGATTGAATTGTGGGTTGGGGGGAAAGATGCAATTTAACGAAGCCGGCATGTCGTGTCAAACCAGCATGGGGCCGCGGGCAGGCTGAGCCGGGTGTGGCATGCCTTGTCCCGAAGTCTCGGGTCGCTGGCATAATCGCGGTATGAAAATAATGATAGCCAGGCAGACCAGCGGAGGGGCTGGGACGTGCTGAAGGTACTGGTTTTTCTGCCGGTGGTGGGCGCGCTCCTGCTCGCTGTCCTGCCGGTGCGCCGTGCCTTGCCGCTGTGGCAGGTGGCGATGCTGTTTTCGCTGGCGGCTCTGGGCTATGCGCTATGGCTGGCCGGCCAGTTCGAGACGGCCGGTGCGGCCGTTCAGATGTTCGAGAGCCGTGCCTGGAATCGTCGGCTCGGCTCCTCCTTCGCCCTCGGGGTCGATGGCATCTCGCTCGCCATGCTGTTGCTGACGGCGCTGCTGTCGCTCATTGCCGTGCTGGTTTCGCGGCGCATGGAAGAGGGCGCTCGCCTCTATTTCATGCTCGTCCTGTTGCTTGAGTCGGCGATGTTCGGCGTGTTCACGGCGCGCGACTGGTCGCTGTTCTATGTTTTCTGGGAAGCGACCCTGCTTCCCCTGTTCTTCCT
>CAIYYE010000254.1 GCA_903930395.1 uncultured beta proteobacterium | reverse complement strand
CCACACGCCAAAATGACCAAGGAAGCCGCCTGCGGCTGCGCTGGCTGCTACACGGCCTACGCCGCCATCGAGCTCTATGCCGAAGCTTTCGAGCAGGCCGGCGGGCTGGACAAGCTGGAGGCTTTTGCCAGCTTCCACGGCCCCGACTGGTACGGCCTGCCGCGCAATACGGGCAAGATCACGCTGGACAAGCAGGCGTGGACCGTCCCCGCCGACTATCCCTACATCTCTTCCGATACCATCGTTCCACTGCGCGCTGGTGAAACGTTGTCCTGGAAAATGCGCTAAGGAAAACATCATGCGTCTGCGTCAATTGCTCCTGCCCCTGCTGGCTGCTCCGCTCCTGACCGCCTGTGTCAATGACGGCGCGACGTACAAGATTGATGGCAGCCGCGAGCATGTGCTGTCGCTGATCCGCGAACAGCCGTATTTCTGGGACAGCAAGGCTGATTTCTACTTCATCGTCTCGCGCATGCCGGCCTGCATGCGCCGGCACAGCATCGGTTCTGTGCCGGTCAATACCAAGGTTGAAATCTATCAGGTGCCGTCCGGCGCCTTCATCGTCAAGGCGGGCAAGAAGATGTTCGCGACTGAGACGCAAACCTGCGAGAGCTTCGCCAAGATGGACAGCGAGCCACCCGAAGGCATGGGTACGCTGATCGGTACTTTCCGCGTCAAGAAGGGCGAGCTGGTTTTCGTCAAGGAAGAGAAAGACGAAGCGCCGGCTGAAGAGTGAGCGCTGCTTCAATCTACGCGTCGTCGCTGTTCGATCCGCTGCGGCCCTGGCTGGATCGCCTGCCGCCGGCACCTGATGCGCAAGCAGTGGCCGATCTGGCCGCGCAGTTTCCGATTCATACGGCGAATGGCCGGCGGGTCAGCTTTGTGCCGCCGCGTCCGGATGGCCGTATCTACGAATGCAGGATCTGGGAGAGCGGCGAAGTCGAAACCCGCCCCGACAACTGGCATGACTTCTTCAATGCCCTGGTCTGGCTGAGTTTTCCCCGGACCAAGGTCGCCGTCAGTGGCGCCCACGTGCGGGCCATGCAGGCGCCGGGCGAGGCGCGCGGGATGACCCGTGATGCACTGACGCACTTCGACGAATGCGGCATGGTCGTGCTCTCGAGCCGGCCGGAATTGCTTGATCTGTTACGTGATTTTCGCTGGAAGGAATTGTTCGTCGAACGGCGTGTCGAGGTGAGGCGCGACATGCGTTTCGTGATCTTTGGCCACGCGACCTACGAGCAGTTGCTCAAGCCATTTCGCGGGCTGACCGCCAAAGCAGTGCTCCACGAAGTCAGCGCGGCATGGCTGCAAATGGATGCGTCAGCGCAGCGGGCGGCGGTCGACGAATGGTTGGCCGCAGAGCTGGCCAGCGGCCGTTATACCCGGCCGCGCGATTTCCAACCCTTGCCCTTGTTGGGTATTCCCGGTGTTACGCCAGACAGCGAAGATCCGGCGTACTACGACGATACCTGGCAGTTCAGGCCAGGACGCCGGGCTGCTGCAACTGCGCCGGCTTAGTAGCGGCGGCGTTGCTGCGGCATCGGGGAGCCGCGATTCTCGATGTGGCGGAAGGTGATGCGACCCTTGGTCAGATCGTAGGGCGACAGTTCCAGCGTGACCTTGTCACCGAGCAGGATGCGAATGTGGTTCTTCTTCATCTTGCCGGCGGTGTAGGCAATCATGACGTGACCGTTTTCCAGCGTCACGCGGAAACGACCGTCGGGAAGCACGTCTTCGACGACGCCTTGCATTTCAAGTAGTTCTTCTTTGGCCAAGTGTTGTTCTCCAGTATTCGACAGATATGTTCAGGGGGTGGCGACGGCAACGGGGGCCGCGTCGGTGGATAGCGCCTCGTGCCGATGGCGGGGCAGTTCCCACGCCTGGCCGGCTTCGGTAATGGCGTTGATGGTGATCACCGGTGGTGGCGAAAGAACGCCGCCGAAGATGGTCGCAAAAGAGACGTCGGCGGCATCGCGGCCGGTGGCCAGGCGAACGAAGCCCATCGGAATGGCGGTGCCGGACGGGTCGAACAGGTACCAGCGCTCGCCAAGGAAAACCTCGACATAGGCATGGAAGTCGGTCGGCCCCAGGGCCGGGTCGGCGCCGTAGTCGATGCCGGTGGTAAAGCGGGCCGGGATGTTCAGGGCCCGGCAGATGGCAATCATCAGGTGGGCGAAGTCGCGGCAGACGCCAACGCGGTCGATCAGTGTATCGAGGGCCGAGGTTGCCGAGTTGGTGGTGTTGCCCTTGAAGGAAACATGCTTGTTGACCCAGTTGCGTATCGCCTCGACGCGGCGATAACCCTTGGGCAGATGGCCGAATTCGTTCATCGCCAGGGCGGCCAGCCGGTCGGACTGGCAGTAGCGGCTGGGGTAGATGTAGGTCAGGGCCGAGAGCGGCAGGCGGGCAATCGGCGTTTCCTGGATCAGGTCGGGCAGATCGACTTGCTGCTTGATGTCGACCATGGCCTTGTAGCTGATATGCAGGGGCCCCGGGGCGCCGGTCAGGCGCAGGTAGCGGGTGCAGGTCGCCGGGTCCGTCTGGACGGTATGCGGTACCTGCTGGCTGATGACCAGTTGCTCGCTGACGATGGTCTGGCTGGCCGTCTTTGCCGCATGGATGTTGAAAACGAAATCGGCGCCCTGAAATCCCAGTTCATAGTGAAGATCGATAACGAACTGGATGCGGACCATTTATTCCCCGATAGTGATGAGCGCCTGGTGTCCGGGAATCCGGTGCACTCGGGCAAGCAATGAAAAAGCGCTTTGCGACGGGGAAATGGTGACTTCGGCGTGCCAGCAGCGTCGATTGACGGGCGGCAGGGGAACGGCATTTACGCGGGCAGAACGACTGAATCGGATAGTATAACTCCAATGCAGGCAGTATCTTACGCGCCGATCCCCGGCGTGGCAAGGATAAATCCAGAAAAGCGCCAAATATTCAATCCCTTGCCAATGTTTTGGCAAGGGATTTTGGTGTGTATCAGGCCGCCTGCGGGTGCTCTCCGCGCATCTGTGACGCACCGAGGCGATTGACGCCACTGAGCAAGGCCTTGATCGAGGCGGTAACAATATTGCTGTCGACGCCGACGCCGTAGCATTCGCCGCTGTTCCTGCCGGCAATTTCCATGAAGGCGCAGGCCCGGGCATTGCCATCCTCGCCCATGGGCACCATCGAGCGCTCTTCATAGCTGCGCACCTGGATGTTGATGCCGGCGCTCTGCAAGGCATGCACGGCCGCATTGATCGGCCCGTTACCTTCGCCGGTGAGGATGTGCGGCGTGCCGTCGATGTCGATCTTGAGGCGGATGCCCTGGCGAATTTGCGGTCCCTCGCCGTGCTCGAAAAGATGGTGCTCGCGGTAGTGGATTGGCGTGCTCGCATCGAGGTAGGTCTGGGCGAACATGGCCCAGATGCCGTCAGCACTCACTTCGCCGCCGTGGGCGTCGGTGTGTTGCTGGACGACGCCGGAGAACTCGACCTGGAGGCGGCGCGGCATGACGACGCCGTGCTCGGTTTCCATCAAGTAGGCGATGCCGCCCTTGCCCGACTGGCTGTTGACCCGAATGACCGAATCGTAGCTGCGGCCGACGTCGGCCGGGTCGATCGGGAGATAGGGTACCGCCCATTGCTCGTCAGCCTCTTGAGCCGAGAACCCCTTCTTGATGGCATCCTGGTGGGAGCCGGAGAAGGCCGTGAAAACGAGATCCCCGACGTACGGGTGGCGCGGATGGATCGGGAGCTGGGTGCAGTGTTCGACGGTACGGGCGACGGCGTTGATGTCGGAGAAATCGAGGCCGGGATGGACGCCCTGGGTGTACATGTTGAGGGCGAGGGTGACGAGATCGACGTTGCCGGTCCGTTCGCCATTGCCGAAAAGACAGCCCTCGACGCGGTCGGCACCGGCCATGAGGCCGAGTTCGGCCGCAGCGACGGCCGTGCCCCGGTCGTTGTGCGGGTGGAGGCTGATGAGCACGCTGTCGCGGCGGGCGAGATGCTTGTGCATCCACTCGATCTGGTCGGCATAGATGTTGGGTGTGGCGATTTCGACCGTCGTCGGGAGGTTGAGGATGACCTTGCGCTCCGGCGTGGCGCCCCAGGCGGCCGTGACGGCGTCGCAGACTTCGAGGGCGAAATCGAGTTCGGTGGCGGTGAAGAGTTCCGGGCTGTACTGGAGGGTGATCTTCGTTTCCGGCATTTCGTCGGCCAACTGGCGGATGAGGCGGACGGCATCGACGGCCATGCTGACGACTTCGGCCTTGCTCATGCCGAAGACGTTTTCGCGGAAGGTTTTGCAGGTGGCGTTATAGACGTGGACGATGGCCTGCTTCGCCCCTTTGATCGACTCAAGGGTGCGGCGGATGAGGTGTTCTCGGGCCTGGGTGAGGACTTCGATGGTGACGTCGTCGGGAATGTGGCCGCCCTCGATGAGGCCGCGCACGAAGCCGAATTCGGTTTCCGAGGCGGAGGGAAAGGCGATCTCGATTTCCTTGAAGCCGATGGCGCAAAGCGTCTTGAACATGCGCATTTTCTTCTCGGCATTCATCGGCTCGAAAAGGGCCTGGTTGCCATCGCGAAGATCGGTGCTCATCCAGATCGGCGGCTTTTCGATGCTG
>CAIYYE010000253.1 GCA_903930395.1 uncultured beta proteobacterium | reverse complement strand
GGCGAGGGCAGATTTTGTCGATTTTGCAGGTCAATAGTCGTTCTATTGACCAAGAAAGCGGCGAAATATGCACCGCTTAGCCGAATTTGCAGCCGATTTCCTTTAAGTCCGACAGGCTGCTAGTGCCCTGTCGGATTTCGACGCCTTCAACCTGCCTGCCAGAATTCCGTCACGCCCCTGCAATATTCAGTGGCGATAGTTGAGGGGTTAGCAAAGCCGGCAAGCGGCCATCAAGGAGAACCCATGAACAAGCAGAGCAATAACGATATCGCGGCCTTTCCCGAGCTGTTCGATGGACTGGAACAATTCATCGAGGAACAGGCCGGCCACCTCAAGCGGACCAGCGCCATCCTTGCCGCCTCGGCCATGGGCGGCGGCATGCTGCTCTTTTACGTACTCAACAAGGTGGCCTGAAAGGGCCCGAAAAAAATCCCGCCGCAGCGGGATTTTTAGCGAATGGCGGCTGGCTCAGGCAGCCGGCGGCACGTAGCCCTGAATCTGGTCGGCACCGCCGCCGAAGAAGTGCTTTTCGACCTGCTCGGACAAATATTTGCGATGCTTGGCATCGACCAGGTTGAGACGATTTTCGTTGATGATCATGGTCTGCATCTTGATCCATTGCTGCCAGGCTTCCTTCGAGACATTCTCGAAAATGCGCTGGCCGAGCGGACCCGGATAGGGGGGGTGATCGAGACCTTCAGCCTCGCGGCCGAGCTTGATGCAATTGACGGTACGTGCCATGTGAAACTCCGTGGGGATTGATACGGGGAATTATAAAGTCTTGAACAGCACCTTGGAGCGCCGCTGATAGTTGTACATGTCGCGCTTGTTGGCCGGCAGGTCGTCTACCGTACCGACCTTGAAGCCGCGTTCGACGAACCAGTGCTCGGTGCGCGTCGTCAGCACGAAAAGACGCTTGATGCCGGTCTTGCGTGCCCGCTGTTCGATGCGAATCATCAGTTGCTCGCCATAACCCCATTCGCGGTGTTCGGTACTCACCGCCAGGCAGGCAAGTTCGGCCTCCAGATCGGAATGCTGATAGAGCGCGGCGCAACCGACGATGATGCCGTCGTGCAGCATGATGGAAAAATGGTCGAGTTCGCGTTCGAGCAACTCGCGCGGCCGGTGCACGAGGATGCCTTCCTGCTCCATCGGCTCGATCAGGGCAATCAGCGCAGCGATGTCGTCGGGCTTGGCTTCGCGGATGTTTTCCAGCGATTCGCGGGTGACCACGGTGCCGACGCCATCGTGCGTGAAGAGCTCGCGCAAGAGCGCGCCATCCTGCTCGAAACCGATCAGATGCACGCGGCCGACGCCGGTGCGGCTGGCCCGCACGGCACAGGGCAGGTAGCGCTTGATATCGGCCGACAGCCAGTCGGCATCACGCAACAGTTGCGAGGCTTCGTCGGCGGTCATGGCGTCGAGCAGCTCGCCGGCCTTGTCGGTGACGCCCGTGCTGTCCGTCAGATAGACCAGCTTGTCGGCCTTGATCGCGGTGGCCACGGCTTCGGCCGCCTCTTCCATCTGCAGGTTGAAAATCTCGCCGGTCGGCGACGGCCCTTCGCAGTTGAGCAGGACAATGTTGCCGAGGCCAAGCTGGGCATTGATGCCTTCGCTATCGACCTTGCGCACCTTGCCGGCGTATTGCATGTCGATACCGTCGATCACACCGATCGGCTGGCCGGTGATGAAATTGCCGCCGATGACGCGAATCCGGCTGTTGGACTTGGGGGTATTGGGCAGGCCCTGCGAGAGCATGG
>CAIYYE010000252.1 GCA_903930395.1 uncultured beta proteobacterium | reverse complement strand
TCAGCTTTGCCGCAGGATGCCAATCTGCCATCGGCGCAGGCGGTTGAAAACCTGACCCGCTACGCCGAGCAGCGGCGCGATGCCTCGCGGGCCATGGTTGAGGGCTTGCGCACCAATGACCGGGCTCAGGTCCGCAAGGCTCTGGAGCAGGCGCGGCAATCGGGGAAACGTGAGTGAGTGCAGCTGTTTGAGTGGCTGCAGAGGGGGAGATTTGGGACATTGACGCTGCAGCTTGACCAGACTAGACTAAGAGCTAACTTATGGAGGTTGCGATGCAAGCTGTCAACATGCTGCAAGCCAAAACGTCGCTCTCAAGGCTGGTCGAAGCCATTGAGCAAGGCCGGGAGCGAGAAATCGTGATTGCCCGGAATGGGCGCCCTGCGGCCAAGCTGGTGTCCATGGATGCGGCACCTGCAGGCAAGCGTATCGGCGTTGCCAAGGGGGTGTTCGTGGTGCCGGACAGCATTGATGCGCACAACGATGAAGTGTCCCGGTTGTTCATGGGAGGGGCGGCGGCTTGAATCTCCTGCTCGATACCCATGTTGCGTTGTGGGCCATCACGGATAGCCCGAAGCTGCCACTCAAGGCGCGCGAGTTGATAGCCTCGCCGAAAACGAATGTCTGGATTAGTGCAGCAAGTATTTGGGAAATCGCCATCAAACATTCGCTCGGTCGGGGTGACATGCCGATTTCTGCCCAGGATGCCCGGCGCTATTTTTCGGAATCCGGGTATCGACTGCTTGCCATTGAAGCCGAGCATGCACTCGCCGTCGAGGACTTGCCCACACACCATGGCGATCCGTTCGACCGCATTCTTGTTGCACAAGCGCTTATGGAACCCATGCGTTTGATGACCCATGACGCGATGGTGGCGCTCTATAGCGACACCATCATCAAGATTTGAGGCCCATCGGAAACCCCCGATGCCCAAGGGTTATTCCGATCAGGATCAAGGAAATGGCGTGGCTGGCCGGGCAGAATCGACCTCGATTGCCATCCCGGCATGTCTTTTTCGGAGCTCACATGCAAACCATCCACGCCGTTCATTCCTGCGATCAACCTACTGCCGCAGCCCTCTATCCCTTCGATGCCCGCGGTATCGCCAAGCGTTTCCGTCATGCCGCCATCTTCGGCGCCCTCGATGCGCTGCAGGTCGGTGAAACCATGCGTTTCTGCAATGATCACGACCCCTTGCCACTCCTCGCCCAGCTTCAGGCCCGCTACGGCGCCCACCTCACCATCGAATACCGACAGCGCGAGCCGGGCGCCATCGTCATCGATTTTTCTGTCGTTGGCTGAGTGATCCATACCGCGAGCCTGACCCTCCTTTCATTGATCGGCAGCGCCGTCCTGGCGCTGAGCGGGTTGGGTTCGCCCCTGGCAGTCGCGCATCTGGCGTTTGCCGTCGGCATCGTGCCCCTGATTTTTGCGGCGATGATGCATTTTGTCCCGGTGCTGACCCGTACCGGCGAGCCGGACAGGCGACTGGCAAAGCTGCCGTCGGCTGTTCAGGCGACCGGGCTGGTGGCGGTGGCCGCCATGCAGAACTGGTTGCCCTATAGCCTGGTTTACCTGGCGGCTGCCCTTGACCTTGTATTTACCGCCATCCTGCTCAACTGGATGGCTCTGCGCGTCCGCGCCACGCTTGGTTCGCCGCACCCCGGCTGGCGCTGGTACGCGGCGGGGCTGGGTTGCCTGATGCTGGCCCTCTCGGCCATCGTGCTGATTCCACTGTGGCCCTCTTATTGGCAGGCGATGCGAGTCTTTCACCTGCACCTCAATACCCTCGGCCTGGTCGGCCTGGCGGCGCTGGGTACCTTGCCCGTGCTGATGCCGACGGCGCTGGGGCAAGCCGACCCCGAAGCCGGCGGCTGGCTGCGCCGCCGCCTCTGGCTGGTGGCTGCGGGTGCCCTGATGGTGGCAACCGGTGCCGCCATCGCCTGGCCGTTCGCCGCGCCCGGTACGGCCCTCATGCTGGTCGCCGGGCTCGGACTGCTCGGGCAATGGGGGCGCCGCTTCGGTATCTGGCCCTTGCTGCGCGATGGCGTTACGGCTTCGCTGCTGGCCGCGGTTATTGGTCTGGTGCTGACGCTGGGCGCCGGTTTGCTGCATGGTGCCGGGATGATCTCGACACGGCCGTCCTTGCTCGCCTGGGGCAGCGGTTTCCTGCTGCCGCTGGTCACCGGCGCCCTGAGCCAGTTGCTGCCGGTGTGGCGCTGGCCGGGACCGCAGACGCCGGAACGCCAGCTCATGCGCCGGAAACTGGCGGCTTCGGGGGCGGTGCGGGCCGGGCTGTTCCTGGCCGCGGCGCTGGCTTGGCTGGCCGGACTGGATGTGCTGGGCGGCATCCTGGTGGCATTCGCCATGGCACTCTTTGTCATCGCCGTGCTGCAAGCCGTGCGCGTGCAGCGGTCGACGCGGTAAAATCACGGTTTTTCGCCTTTCAGGTTTTTGCCATGCGCTATCTCTCGACCCGCGGCCATGCCGTGCCCCAGTCTTTCTGCGACATCCTGCTCGGTGGCCTGGCGCCCGATGGCGGCCTTTATCTGCCGGAAAGCTATCCGCAGATCAGCCGGGCCGAACTCGATGCCTGGCGCCAGTTGTCGTACGCCGACCTGGCCTACGAAATCCTCTCCCGCTTCATCACTGACATCCCGGCGGCCGACCTCAAGGCCCTGGTCGCCAGGACCTACACGGCCCAGGTCTATTGCCACACGCGCAATGGCGGCGATGCGGCCCAGATCACGCCGCTGACCAAACTTGAAGATGGCCTGTATACGCAGGAACTGTCGAATGGCCCGACCTTGGCCTTCAAGGACATGGCCATGCAGTTGCTCGGCAACCTGTTCGAATACGTGCTCGACCAGCGGAAAGAGTCGATCAACATCCTCGGCGCCACCTCCGGCGACACCGGCTCGGCGGCCGAATACGCCATGCGCGGCAAGCACAACGTCAAGGTCTTCATGCTCTCGCCGGATGGCAAGATGAGCGCTTTCCAGCGCGCCCAGATGTATTCGCTGCAGGACGCCAACATCTTCAACATCGCTGTCACCGGCCTTTTCGACGACGCGCAGGACATCGTCAAGGCGGTTTCCAACGACGCCGAGTTCAAGGCCAGGTACAAGATCGGCGCCGTCAATTCGATCAACTGGGCGCGGGTTGCGGCGCAGATCGTCTATTACTTCCAGGGCTATTTCCTGGCCACGAAATCGAACGATGAGCAGGTCTCGTTCGCCGTGCCTTCGGGCAATTTTGGCAACATCTGCGCCGGCCACATCGCCCGTCAGATGGGCCTGCCCATCGCCCGTCTGGTGCTCGCCACCAACGAAAACGACGTCCTCGACGAATTTTTCCGTACCGGCGTCTATCGGCCGCGTACCGCCGCCCAGACCAGCATCACCTCCAGCCCGTCGATGGACATCTCCAAGGCATCCAACTTCGAGCGTTTCATTTTCGATCTGGTCGGTCGCGATCCCGCCGTGGTCAAGGCCCTGTGGGCCAAGGTTGACAAGGGCGAAGCCTTCGATCTGTCGGCCACCGATTACTGGAAAAACCTGCCGAAATTCGGCTTCGTCTCCGGCAAGAGTTCGCATGGCGACCGTATCAACACCATCCGTTTCGCCCAGGAACGCTACAACGTGATGCTCGACACGCATACGGCCGATGGCCTCAAGGTGGCGCTGGAGCATCGCTTGCCGAATGTTCCGATGATCGTTCTGGAAACCGCTCAGCCGGCCAAGTTCGAGGAAACCATCCGCGAGGCGCTGGGCACCGAGCCAGTGCGTCCGGCCGATCTGGCCGGCATCGAAAAGCTGCCGCAGCGCGTCGTCGTCATGGCGCCGGATGTTGCCGCCATCAAGCAGTTCGTCGTCGAGCACGTGTGAGCTTCGACCACGAAGCCTTCTGGTCGGCCCGCTATCGCGATGCGGGCGATGACTACCTGTTCGGCACTGCGCCGAACAGCTTTCTCGCCTCGCAGGCGGCGTATTTTGGCGCCGGGATGAGCGTTCTTTCCGTCGCCGATGGCGAGGGGCGCAACGCGGTGTGGCTGGCCGAGCAGGGCTGTCAGGTGACGGCCACCGAGATTTCGCCGGTGGCGCTGGAAAAAGCGGCGAAGCTGGCGCGTGGCCGTAAGGTCGATGTCGATTTCGTCCAGGCCGACATCCTGAACTGGGACTGGCCGCAGGCGGCTTACGATGCAGTCGTCGGCATCTTCATCCAGTTCGCGACGCCGGCCGAGCGCCCGCGCCAGTTGGCCGGGATGAAGCAGGCGGTGAAATCGGGAGGTTTGCTGTTCCTGCAGGGATACACCCCGAAACAGCTGGAATACAGGACGGGCGGTCCGTCGGCCGTGGAAAATCTCTATACCGCCGATCTGCTGCGCGAGATTTTTGCCGACTGGGAGATCGTGCTGCTCCGCGAGCACGAAGACGTCATCGAAGAAGGATCGGCCCACATCGGCCGATCGGCCCTGATCGACCTCGTGGCGCGCAAGCCCTGACGGGTTGAAGCCCTAGAGGTAAATGACGGCCGGGAAAACGGCCGCAGCCAGGACCAGGACCAGCCACTCCAGATTGTGTCGGGCCAGGAAGCCGGTGAAGTGCAGTACCAGGATCAAAATGGCGACGACGTAAAACAGCGCAAACAACATCTGAGATTCCCCTGAATATTTTTAGTACGTCGGACCCCGATTATGGCGGCAATCCGTTCGAATTTCTAGCCGACGAAGCGCATTGACAGATCAAGCGCCTTGACGTCCTTGGTCAGTGCCCCGACTGAAATGCGGTTGACCCCGGTTTCGGCGATGGCGCGGATGGTCTCCAGCGTGACATTGCCGGATGCTTCAAGCACGGCACGGCCGGCATTGATGGCAACCGCCTGGCGGAGCAGGGCGTTGTCGAAATTGTCGAGCAGGATCATTTTGGCGCCGGCCTGGAGCGCCTGATCGAGTTCGTCGAGGTTCTCGACTTCGACCTGGATGAACTTGCAGCGATCCGCTGCGGCTGCTGCCACTTGTTGCGCTGCCGCCATGGCCTGGGCAATGCCGCCGGCTGCGTGGATATGGTTTTCCTTGATCAGGATGGCATCCCACAGGGCAAGGCGATGGTTGCCGCCGCCGCCGGCCCGCACCGCGTATTTCTGCGCAATGCGCAGGCCGGGCAGGGTCTTGCGGGTGTCGACCACCTGCTCCCCGGTGCCGGCGATGGCGTCGGCGTAGATGCGCGCCTTGCTGGCGACGGCGGAGAGCAGTTGCAGGAAATTGAGGGCGCTGCGTTCGGCCGTGAGCAGGGCGCGGCCATTACCGTCGATTTCACAGAGCAGTTGATTGGCCGCGATGCGGTCGCCGTCGGCGGCATGCCAGGTGATGCGGGCGCTTGGGTCGAGGCGGGCGACACATTCATCAAACCAGGCGCGGCCGCAGAGGACGCCGGCTTCGCGGCAGATCACGGTGGCCCGGACCTGGCGCTCGCCGGGGACGAGGCTGGCGGTCAGGTCGCCGGCGCCGACATCCTCGACGAGGGCGGTATCTACGTTGCGGGAAATCTCGGTGGCAAGCGGGAAATCGAATTCGATGGTCATTGCGGACTGGTGGCGACGGTGGAGGGGCGATTTTACAGGCTGTGCGGGCCGATCAGCCATTCGTTGAAGAGATTCCGGGCGGCGTCTATGACTTCGCCAGCAGTCAGGCCGACTGGCCCGATGCCGTTGGCGACCAGCTGATCGGCTGCCGCGCCATGCAGATGTACCCCTGCCAGCAGTGCTTTTTCGGCAGGCCAGCCTTGGGCGAGGAGGGCGACGATCAGGCCGCTCAGGACATCGCCCATGCCGGCCGTGGCCATGCCGGGGTTGCCGGTCGAATTCAGCCAGAAATGGCCGTCAGGGTTGGCTATTACCGTGCCGCAGCCCTTGAGGGCGACGTGGCTGCGATAGCGGCTGGCCAGTTCGCGGGCGGCCTTGATCCGGTCGTTCTGGATAGTGGCGACCGGGCAGCCGAGCAGGCGGGCTGCTTCGGCCGGGTGTGGGGTGAGGATGGTCGGGTTGTCGCGTTTGACGAGAATGCCTTCCAGACGGCGGTCTTCGGCCAGCAGGTTGAGCGCATCGGCATCCAGAACGAGCGGGATAGCGGCGTTCAGCACCTCTTCAAGCAACTGCAGCGCGGCCGCTGAACGGCCCAGGCCGGGGCCGCAGGCAAGGGCCTGGAGGTCGGCCTGGAGCAGCGCCTCGGCCGGACGCATCATGAGTTCCGGCTGGACGGGATCGACGGCCGGCGCAGAGGGATCGAGCAGGCCGAGATAGAGTCGCCCGGCGCCCAGCTTGAGTGCGGCGCGCCCGGCCAGCAAGGCGGCGCCGACCATGTTCTGGTCGCCGCCAAGAACGCCGGCGCTGCCGAAACTGCCCTTGTGCGTATTGCGGCGGCGCGCTTTGAGATGGGAGGCGAAGTCGGCGAGACTCACCACGTGGCCATCCGGCGCAATGTCGTCGCAGGGGGGCAGGCCGAGGTCGGCGACCCGGACTTCGCCACAGAAATCGGGGCCATCGTTGGTCAGCAGACCCGGCTTGGCGGCAATGAAAGTCAGCGTATGGCTGGCCTCGATGCACGGGGCGAAGCAGGTGCCGGTGTCGGCATTGAGCCCGGAGGGGCAGTCGAGGGCGAGCAGCGGACAGTGGTCGCGCTCGGACAGGTGGTTGGCTGCGACGATCCATTCGGCGTAACGGCCATCCGGTGCGCGCGTCAGGCCGATACCGAACAGGCCGTCGATGATCAGCGACCAGCGGGTGTCTTCCGGAATGTCGGCAAGGCTTGTCCCGCCGGCATCCAGGAAGCGCTGGCAGGCGGCTGCCGCATCGGCCGGCAGCTTGCCCGGATCACCCACAAAAACCAGGCGTACGTCGAAGAAGCGTTGGCGCAGCAGGTGCGCCGCTTCGAATGCATCGCCGCCATTGTTTCCCGGCCCGGCCAGAATGAGGATGGCACGGTTGCGCTCGCCGGCCAGTGTTGTCGCCCAATTGGCCGCGGCGGCGCCGGCGCGTTGCATGAGCGGCTCGTCGGCATGCGCCGCCTCGATCTGGCGCAAGCTTGATGACAGGTAAAGCGTCTCGGAAATCATGATCCGATTCTATCGCCGGACGGGCGTTTGCCATGCTTGATTATCATCGCGACCAGCGCATCCGGATCAATCGGCTTGGTGATGAGATCGACCATGCCTGCGGCCATGCAGGCACTGCGCTCTTCGAGCATGGCATGGGCCGTCTGGCCGATGACGGGAAGCTCGGGCGCCAGGCTGCGGATGGCACGGGTGGCGTCGGTCCCACTCATGACGGGCATCTGGATATCCATAAGGACGGCATCATAGTCCTGGCCGCCACGACGCCGAACGGCGTCGACGGCCTGGGCGCCATCCTCGGCAAAGCTGACCACGGCGCCTGCATCGGTGAGGATTTCACCCATGATCTCGCGGTTGATGTCGACATCTTCGGCCACCAGAATCCGCCAGCCGGCCAGTGCTTTTTCGGGCCAGGCTTGCGCCGATGGCTCGGGGTTGGCCGGGTGCCTGGTGTCAATCGCCGCATAGGGTAACCGGACCGTGAAACAGCTGCCGATGCCGGGCGTGCTATCAACGCTGATCGTGCCGCCCATCAGATGAACGAGATGATCGGTGATGGCGAGTCCGAGACCGGAGCCGCCAAAGCGCCGGGTCGTCGAATTGTCGCCCTGCACGAAGGGATTGAAGATGCTGCTCAACTGTTCATTGGAAATGCCGATACCGGTGTCGGTAATCCGGAAACGCAGATGCGCGTCATCAAGG
>CAIYYE010000251.1 GCA_903930395.1 uncultured beta proteobacterium | reverse complement strand
TGGTGATGCCGATCCCGTGCTCGCCCGAAATCACGCCATCCAGGCCGCGAGCCAGATGCATGATGCGTTCGACCGCCTTGTTGGCCGTCTGCAGCATCTCGTAATTGTCGGAATTGACCGGCAGATTGGTATGCACATTGCCGTCGCCGGCATGCATGTGCAGCGCGACGAAGACGCGGCCACGCAGGACTTCCTTGTGGATGGCTTCGATGCGTTCGATGATCGGGCGATAAACGCCACCGTCGAAAATCTTCGCCAGCCGGGCATGCAGCTCCTGCTTCCACGACGTGCGCACGGAATAATCCTGCAGGCGGTGGAAGAGGGTCGGATTCTCGGCACGGTTAGTCAGTTCGCCCGCAACCACGCCATACGCCGCGAAGCGCGTTTCGGCTTCAGGCAGAGGCAGATCGAGGTTTTCCAGCAGCCATTCCCAACGCAGGCGAACGGCCTCGACGTAATCGAGCGCCGCCTGCCGGCGGTCGCCGATCAGCACATCGGTATCGAGCGTCGTATCGCCGCGATGCAGCGGCAGATCGCCCTTGAGGAAGTTCGATAGCGCGTCGCACAAGGCCAGCTTGTTCTGCGTCGACAGCTCGATGTTGATGCGCTCGATGCCGTCGCAGTAGTCACCCATGCGCGGCAACGGGATAACGACGTCCTCATTGAGCTTGAAAGCATTGGTGTGACGGGAAATGGCGGCCGTGCGCGAACGATCGAGCCAGAATTTCTTGCGCGTTTCGGCATTGACCGCGATGAAACCCTCGGCTGCCCGCAGGTTACACATGCGCACGACTTCTGAAGCCGCAGCCATGACGGCGTTTTCGTCGTGGCCGACGAGATCGCCAATCAGCACCATTTTCGGCCGCCCGTGGCGCTTCGCCTTGGTCGCATAACCGACCGCCTTGACGTAGCGCTCGTCGAGATGCTCAAGCCCGGCGAGCTGGACGCCGGCCGCATGCCCGGCACCGCCCGGCTTGAAGTAATCGGTAATTTCAACGATGGCGGGAACCGCTTCGCGGACCTGGCCGAAGAATTCGAGACAGACCGTGCGCGCCACCGGCGGCATCTTGTGCAAGACCCAGCGGGCGGCGACGATGATGCCGTCGGTGCCTTCCTTCTGGACGCCGGGAATGCCGCCGAGGAACTTGTCGGTGACGTCCTTGCCCAGGCCGATCTTGCGGCAGGCGGCGCCCGGCATGGTGAGGATTTCCTCGCCAAGCAGCTTCTTGCCGCTGGGATCGAAACGCTTGAGGCGAAATTCGACGTTTTCCTGCTCGTGAATCTTGCCGTAGTTGTGGTTGACGCGTTCGACTTCCAGCCAGTTTCCGTCCGGATCGACCATCTTCCACCAGGCCAGGTTGTCGAGCGCCGTGCCCCACAGCACGGCCTTCTTGCCGCCGGCGTTCATGGCGATGTTGCCACCGATGCAGGAGGCACTGGCCGAAGTCGGGTCCACGGCAAAAACGCGGCCAGCCAGCGAAGCGGCTTCGGAAACGCGGTCGGTGACGACGCCGGCGCCGGTACGGATGGTCGCATACGGCGTTTCATGGCCAGCCAGCACGAGTTCCTCGACCGGGCCGATATCGATCAGCTTTTCGGTATTGATTACCGCGGCGTAACGCGTCAGCGGCACGGCACCGCCGGTATAGCCGGTACCGCCGCCACGGGCGATGATGGTCAGGCCGGCTTCGATACAGCCGCGCACGAGGTGGCCGATTTCCTCTTCGGTATCCGGATTGAGGACGACGAAGGGATATTCGACCCGCCAGTCGGTCGCATCGGTGACGTGCGAAACGCGGGCCAGGCCGTCGAAAGCTATATTGTCCTTGCGCGTGTGCTTGCTCAGGATGCGCGTGACCTTGCGGCGCAGATCCCAAGTTTCGCCGAAGCGCTCGGCAAACAGATTGACCGCATTGCGCGCTGCATCGACCAGGCGCTTGACCTTGGCTGCCCGCTCCAGATCTTCACCTTCCGTCGCCTCACGACGCTTTTCAACTTCGGACAGGCGATGGTGCAGGGCATTGACCAGCGCATCGCGACGGTCGCGATTGTCGAGCAAGTCGTCTTCCAGGTAGGGATTGCGCTGCACGACCCAGATGTCGCCCAGCACCTCGTAAAGCATGCGCGCCGAACGGCCGGTGACGCGCTCGGAACGCAGCTCGTCGAGCACCGCCCAGTTGTCGGCGCCGAGCAGGCGGATAACGATCTCGCGATCGGAAAACGAGGTGTAGTTGTAGGGTATTTCGCGCAGGCGGGCGGTCATGGAAGCAGCCAGGGTCCGTCAAAAGGTGAATTTTAGCGTATTGCGGGGCAGGACGCGGGGACAGGTAGACGCGGACCGATGCTCAAAGGTTCAGCTTCCTTAAACGCCGCCCATCTTGAGCAAGAGCCCGAGCGGCGCCGCGGCGGCAATCACCCGCATGACGCTCTGCTGATAGCGAAACAGGGCAAGCCCGGCGAGCAGCACGATAATGGCCGAGACCAGCTCAAAACTGCCGGCAAAACCTTGCGGCCACAGCACATGATGGGCAAAGAACAGGGCCAGACTGAGAATCACGCCAACCACGGCGGCTGTGATCGCAGTGAGCGGTGCGGTGAATTTCAGCTTGCCGTGCGTGGTTTCGACCAAGGGCCCGCCGAGCAAAATGAACACGAAACTGGGTAGAAAGGTGAACCAGGTGACCAGGCTGGCCGCCAGGGCGCCGCCCAGAAAAAGATAATCCGGCCCGACCAGCGCCTGCACCTGCGCCGTCTGGTAACCGCCGATGAAGCCGACGAAGGCAACAACCATGATCAATGGCCCCGGCGTCGTCTCGCCCAGGGCCAGACCGTCAATCATCTGGGTCGGCGTCAGCCAGCCATAGTGCGTCACCGCCCCCTGGTAAACATACGGCAGCACGGCGTAGGCGCCGCCGAAGGTAAGCAGCGCGGCCTTGGTGAAAAACCAGCCCATTTGCGTCAGGGTGTGCGCCCAACCGAGCGTCGTCGTCAGCAGCGCCATTGGCAGCGCCCAGAGCAGGGCGCCGATCACCGCCACCGTCATCAGGCGCGACCAGCGGAACAGCGCATGCAGGGGTGTCGGCGTCGCGTCGTCAATAATCGCCGCTCCCCAGGTCTTGGCGCTTGGCCCATGTTGGCCCCCGACCTTGAACCAATCCGGCTTGAACCGTCCGCCAATATATCCGGCCAGTGCGGCGACCAGAACGATGGCCGGGAAGGGTGTGCCGAAAGCAAAAATCGCGACGAAGGCAGCCCCGGCAATCGCCCACAGCAGCTTGTTTTTCAGGGCGCGCGAACCGATGCGCCAGGCGGCGTGCAGCACGATGGCCGTCACCGCCGGCTTGATGCCGAAAAACAGCCCGGCGACCAGCGTCGTATGGCCATAGGCAACATAAATCCACGACAAGGCAATCAGGATGAACAGCGAGGGCAGCACGAAAAGGACCCCGGCCACGATACCGCCCCAGGTCCGGTGCATCAGCCAGCCGATGTAGGTCGCCAGTTGCTGCGCCTCCGGTCCGGGTAGCACCATGCAGAAATTAAGGGCATGCAGGAAACGCCCTTCCGACAGCCAGCGCCGCTTTTCGACGAGTTCCTGATGCATCATCGCAATCTGCCCGGCCGGGCCGCCAAAGCTGATAAAGCCGAGCTTGAGCCAGAAGCGGAAGGCTTCCCAGAATGAAACAGCGGTTGGCGGGATGGATTGGGGCATCAGGAACTCACAACAGTTTGGGCGACCAGCCAGTAGCGGGCCAGCTTGCCAAGGGCCATGAACAGACAACAGGGCAGCCAGTGCAGACGCAACCAACCGGCCACCACGCATAGGCCATCGCCAATCAGCGGCAACCAGGCCAGGAGCAGGGCGGGGCTACCCCAGCGTTCCAATTGGTCCCGCCAGGGCAGGCTTTCCAGCCTTTGCCAGCGCGGCAGGTAGCGACCGCACCACCAAGAGGTCATGCCGCCGGCTGTATTGCCCGCCGTGGCCAGCGCCAATGCCGGCCACATTTCAGCCGGATGCAGCTTGAGAAAACCCCATAAAATCGCCTCCGAACCACCGGGCAGCACCGTGGCCGAGAGAAAACTGGCGGCGAGCAGGCCCCAAAGCCCACTTTCTGCCGTGACGTTTAGCCACTCCACCCGTAGAATCTCCCTTTTGCCTGAATGAGTTGCGCGCAATGCACCCGGATTATCTCGAAAAAGTTCTCAATGCACAGGTTTACGATGTGGCGATCGAAACGCCGCTCGACCTGGCCAGCAACCTTTCCGCCCGGGTCGGCAACAAGATCATGCTGAAGCGTGAAGACATGCAGCCGGTGTTTTCCTTCAAGCTGCGCGGCGCCTACAACAAGATTGCCAGCCTCTCGGCCGAAAAAATGAAACGGGGCGTCATCTGCGCCTCGGCCGGTAACCACGCCCAGGGCGTCGCCCTGTCGGCGAAAAAGCTGGGCTGCCGGGCCGTCATCGTCATGCCGACCTCGACGCCGGGCATCAAGATCGATGCCGTACGTTCGCGTGGCGGCGAAGTCGTGCTGCATGGCGATTCCTTCGACGAAGCGTATGCCCACGCCGTCGAACTCGAAAAAACCGAGAAGCTTACCTTCGTGCATCCCTTCGACGACCCCGAAGTGATCGCCGGCCAGGGCACCGTCGCCATGGAAATCCTGCGCCAGCACTCGCGCCACAATGGCCCGATCACCGCTGTCTTCTGCGCCATCGGCGGCGGCGGGCTGGCCGCCGGGGTGGCGGCCTACATCAAGCGTCTGCGCCCGGAAATCAAGGTCATCGGCGTTGAAACCTTCGACGCCGATGCCATGAAACAGTCGCTGGCCAAGGGCCATCGCGTCCGTCTCGAGCAGGTCGGGCTGTTCGCCGACGGCACCGCCGTCAAATACGTCGGCGAAGAAACCTTCCGCCTGTGCAAGGAATACCTCGACGAAGTCATCCTAGTCGACACCGACGCCATCTGCGCCGCCATCAAGGACGTTTTCGAGGACACCCGCTCGATTCTCGAACCGGCCGGCGCGCTGGCCGTCGCCGGGGCCAAGGAATACGCCCGCCAGCACAAGTTGAAGGACAAGAACCTGATCGCCATCTCGTCCGGCGCCAACATGAACTTCGACCGCCTGCGCTTCGTCGCCGAGCGCGCCGAAGTCGGCGAGCGGCGCGAGGCCGTGCTCGCCGTGACGCTGCCGGAGAAGCCCGGCGCCTACAAGAAGTTCCTGGCGCTGATCGGCAAGCGCAACGTCACCGAGTTCAACTACCGCTCCCATACAG
>CAIYYE010000250.1 GCA_903930395.1 uncultured beta proteobacterium | reverse complement strand
GAAAGAGGGCGCGAAACGGACAAGGCGAGCAGCCGGGAAACCGGCCGGCCACGCCGCTTGATGATGCGTACAGACAAGCTGCTGTCGCCAGCCGCCAGGGCAAGGCGCAAGGGAGCCGGTGAAGGCGACCCGCCAGCCTCTGTCGGCCGCCACAAACAGGTAAAAGCCGAACGCCCTTCGGCTGCGACCTGCAGGCGACGCAGGGCACGGGCATCGATGCTGGCTTCCGGCCAGGCCAAGACGCCGGCAAAGCCGCCACAGGTGAGCAATTGTTCAACACACCAGCCTATGCGCCGGCTGGCCTTGATGATGACCAGCCGTTCGAGCGCCAGCCCGGCTGCTGCCCAGGCCGGGGCATGCGGCAGACAGGGCGGTGCGACCAGCGCCAGCCAGCCGCCTTCGGCTGACAGGCGGGCGAGTGCCGGCAAGAGCAGGCTCATTTCACCGACCCCGCTCCGGTCGACCAGGATTTCCGTCAGGCTGCCGCGGGGCCAGCCACCGCCCGGCAATTCGGCATCGAGTTCGGGATGGCCGCTGGGAATCGTCTCTTGTGCCAGCGAGGCCAGCGTATCGCCGCGCCAGACATCGCCTCGGGCCAGCACATCAGCCAGGGCTAGCGGCAACGGCTGGGGGTTCATGAGAGTTTGGAAACCGCTCCGCGGATGAGGCCGACGGCGATGCCTTCAATGGCAAACTCGACCTCTTCCGGATTGACGATGATCGGCTGGAAATCCGGGTTCTCGGCGATCAGCCTGATCTGGCCATTGGCCCGTTCCAGCCGCTTGACGGTGACCTCTTCGTCGATCCGGGCGACGACGATCTGGCCGTCACGCGCCTGATTGGTCTTGTGCACAGCCAGCAGGTCGCCATCGAACATGCCGATATCGATCATCGACAGGCCGCGCACCTTGAGCAGGAAGTCGGCCTTGGGCGAAAACATGCTGGCATCGAAGGCGTAGCGACCCTGGACGTTTTCGACGGCGAGGATGGGCGAACCGGCGGCGACGCTGCCAATCAGTGGCAGGCCGAGTTGCTCGACAAGCCGAATACCGCGCGCCGAACCCGGTTCAAGGACGATGGCACCCTTCTTGGCGAGCGCCTTGAGGTGATCTTCGGCCGCATTGGGTGAGGCAAAGCCGAAGGCGCTGGAGATTTCCATGCGCGTCGGCGGAGCGCCGAGGACTTCCAGCGTGCTTTTGATGAAGTCGAGAATTTCCTGCTGACGTGGCGTGAGTTTCATGGCCTGCTCCGCTATTTGCCGATAACTGTATTTTTATACAGCAGTTGGCAAATAGCAAGCAGAACAAACTATCGCGTCACGGTTTCGGAAAAATCGTGGATGACATCGACGACGCGGGTCGCGCCATCACGCATCTGCTTGATCGCCTCGCCGGCGCTATTGGCCAGGTCTACGCCCTTGCCGACTTCGGCCATACCGTTGTTCATGCTGGCCGTCACCGAACCGGTTTCGCTCTGGATGGTCTTGATCATGCTGGCGATTTCAGCGGTCGAATTGCCGGTCCGCTCGGCCAGTTTGCGAACCTCGTCGGCGACGACGGCAAAACCTCGCCCGGACTCACCGGCACGCGCCGCCTCAATG
>CAIYYE010000249.1 GCA_903930395.1 uncultured beta proteobacterium | reverse complement strand
TTTGGGGCTTGTTCAGCGCGCCTTGAAAGCGGGTTTCCGTTTTTCCAGGAAGGCAGCCAGCCCCTCGCGATAATCCTCTGTATCGAGGAAGGCGAAGGAAGCCGCCTTTTCCTCGTCGCTGAGTGGCCGTCCATCGAGCAGTCGGCGGATCCATTGTTTGTGCCAACCGGCGACCAGCGGCGCGCCCGCGCAGATGCGTCGGGCTGTCGCATAGGCTTCGGTTTCGCTCTCTTCGTCCGCCACCACGCGCGTCACTAGGCCCTTGGCGTACGCTTCGGTGGAGTTCAGGATGCGGCCTTCGAGGAGGATTTCCTTGATCACGGCCGGGCCGGCCAGGCGGAGCAGTCCTTCCATTTCGCCGGGATACATTGAAAAACCAAGGCGATTGATCGGTGCGCCAAAACGGGCGCTTTGGCCGCAGATTCTGAAATCACAGACCCCGGCGATTTCCAGTCCGCCGCCGATGCAGGCGCCCTGGATCAAGGCGACGGTCGGGTGCGGGCAATTGTCGATGGCCTGCAGGGCGAGGGCGACCTGGCCGTGGTAGTGCAGGGCTTGCTCCAGCGTTGTACGCGCCGTGACAAACTCCTCGAGATCGCCCCCGGCGGCGAAAGCCTCATTGCCGGCGCCGCGCAGGACAACGCAGCGAATACGGTGGTCGATGCTGATTTCGCTCATTTTTTCGGCCAGTCGATTCCACATGCCGAGATCGATGGCGTTCAGTTTGCCGGGGTTGTTCAGCGTCAGGGTGGCAATTTCGCCGTCGCAAAAATAGTCAATGGTGCTCATGGTTTATCCAGAATAACCCTAGAAAATATATGGGATTTGATGACCCAAATCAAAGGCAGTGAGTCTTATATAAGATAGAATATTGCGGCAATTTTGTTGGTAATTATTAATTAAAAGTTAGGAGATCCAGCCATGAGCAGCGCGATGTATGAGCGAATGCGGGCCAATCCGAAGTTCCAGGAACTCGTCAGTCGACGGGGACGTTTTGCCTGGACGTTGGCATTCATTGTTTTGAGCATGTTTTACGGCTTCGTGATGGTCGTTGCCTTCAACCCGACGGCTCTTGGCCAACCGGTTGCCGAAGGCTCCATGTTGACGGTGGGTGTGGCCGTTGAGCTATTCATGTTCATTTTCTTCTGGTCGCTGACGGCAGTTTACGTCAAACGCGCCAATTCGGAATTTGACGCCCTGACGCAGGAAATCGTCAAGGAAGCCTGGAAGGAGAACAAGTAATGCGACGTTTGACTCAACTTGTAGCTGCACTGGGCCTCTTCGCCCTTGCCGCCATGGCTTTTGCCGGCGGCCCGCTCGAAGGCGTTACTGAACAGCAGGCGACCAACTGGCACGCTATCATCATGTTCTGCCTGTTCGTCTGCATGACCATGGGCATTACCTACTGGGCCTCCAGCCGGACCAAATCGACGGCTGATTTCTACACGGCCGGCGGTGGTATTACCGGTTTCCAGAACGGCCTGGCCATTGCCGGTGACTACATGTCCGCGGCGACCCTGCTCGGTCTGACCGCCATGGTTTATGGTCAGGGCTACGATGGCTACATCTACATGCTGGCCTTCTTTGCTGGCTGGCCGATCATCCTCTTCCTGATGGCCGAACGCCTGCGCAACCTGGGCAAGTTCACCTTCTCCGACATCACCGCCTATCGCCTTGACCAGGGCAAGGTGCGCACCATGGCCGCGATTTCCTCGCTGACCGTGGTCTGCTTCTACCTGATCGCCCAGATGGTCGGTGCCGGTCAGCTCATCAAGCTGCTCTTCGGCCTGGAATACAACGTCGCCATTTTCGCCGTCGGCATCTTGATGATGGTCTATGTGACTTTCGGCGGCATGGTCGCCACGACCTGGGTGCAGATCATCAAGGCCTGCATGCTGCTGGCTGGGGGCACGCTGGTCATGTTCCTCGCTTTCAGTCAGTTCGGATTCTCGTTCCAGACACTGCTCGAGAAGGCCACAGCTGTGCACAAGCTCGGTCCCAAGCTGATGTATCCGGGCAGCCTGCTGGCCGATCCGGTCACCGCGATTTCGCTGGGCCTCGGCCTGATGTTCGGCACGGCTGGCCTGCCGCACATCCTGATGCGTTTCTTCACCGTGACCGACGCCAAGGAAGCGCGTAAATCGGTGCTTTATGCATCCGGCTTCGTCGCCTACTTCTTCAACGTGATTTTCCTGATGGGCCTGTGCGGGATCATCATCGTTGGTCAGAACCCCGAGTTTTTCGAAGGTGGCACGCTGGGCGGAAAGATGATCGGCGGTGGCAACATGGTCGCCATGCACCTGTCCAAGGCTGTTGGCGGCGACATGCTGCTCGGCTTCCTGGCGGCGGTGGCGTTCGCGACGATTCTTGCCGTGGTGTCGGGTCTGGCCCTGGCTGGTGCCTCGGCCATCTCGCATGACCTCTATGCCCGCGTGATCAAGAAGGGAACGGCCTCGGAAGCCGCTGAAATCCGTGTCTCGAAGATTGCGACGATTTGCCTCGGCTTTGTCGCCATCATCCTCGGCATCCTGTTCGAGAAGCAGAACATCGCCTTCATGGTCGGCCTGGCCTTCGGTGTGGCCGCTGCAGCCAACTTCCCGGTGCTTATCCTCTCCATGTACTGGAAGGGTCTGACTACCCGCGGCGCGCTGTTCGGTGGCTACGGTGGCCTGGTTTCTGCCGTGCTCTTCGTGGTTTTCTCGAAGTCGGTGTGGGTCGATGTGCTGCACAACGCAGCGCCGCTCTTCCCCTATACCCAGCCGGCGCTGTTCGCGATGCCTATTGCTTTCCTGCTCGCCTACATTTTCTCGAAGACCGACTCCAGCGTTCGCGCCGGTCAGGAAATCGAGGCTTTCGAAGACCAGTATGTCCGTGCCCAGACGGGTTACGGTGCTGCTTCGGCCAGCAATCACTAAGCCCTGACGGCTTGACGAAAGCCCTGACGGCGAAAGCCGTCAGGGCTTTTTTATTTGTATAGTTTTTGGCAATTATTATTTCGATGTAGTAAATTCACCATTCAAACTTGCATACAACTATCTTCCAGTGGGGGAAGGCAGGATGAAGCGACAAATACAACCCAGCGGCGTTGAGCGCATGATGCGCGAGAATGACTTCATCGTTTCCAAGACCGATGCCAAGGGGATCATTACCTATGGGAACCCCATATTTATAGAATTCTCAGGGTATTCAGAAGAAGAATTGCTGGGGATCCAGCACAATATTGTCCGGCACCCGGACATGCCGCGTTCGGCTTTCAAGCTAGCGTGGGACACCATTGAATCTGGCAAGGAATTTTTCGGTTATGTGAAGAACATGGCCAAGGATGGCAGCCATTACTGGGTGTTCACCCATATTGCCCCGGATTTCGACCAGCAACGCAAAATCGTCGGCTATACCTCGGTGCGGCGTTGTCCCCGGCGCGATGCGCTAGCCAAGATTGAACCGGTGTATCGCCAGATGCTTCAGGCCGAACACAGTGCTGGCGCGCGCGATGCGCTCACTGCAGGCACCAAGGTATTGCTTGATCTGCTGAATCAAACAGGAATGAGTTATGAAGAACTCGTCTTTTCTCTCTAGGCGCTTGCTTGTCGGGCTGTTTATCGGTGTGGCTGCCGGGGTGGCTTTTGTCGCGCCGTGGGCGCCCGCCGTCGCGTTGATCCCCGCCCTGCTCATCTTGTTGTGGCCGGACAGCGCAACACAATCGCCGCTTCTGGAAGTCGACCAGCTGCTTGATCAGGTCGGCCAGGGCCGCCTGGTCGGTCGCTTGCCCCATCAGTTCGAGGTGCCCAGGCTTGAGACAATCCGGGTGAATCTGAATTCAGCCCTTGATCAGACTGAAACGACTTTCCGGGAAATATTGGGCGCGCTGAGTGCCTCGTCCGACAATCGTTACTGGCGACGTCTGCAAACGACCGGGCTGCATGGTTCGTTCAAGAATGTGCTCGAAGAAATGCAGGCGCTGCTCGACAAACTCGGGGCCGCCCAGGAGTCCATCGTCCGCGAAGCGCTGCTCTCGGAAATCTTCCTGCGCTCCGAGCGTGGATTGTCATTGGCCATCGAGCATGTCGGTACCGCCCTCAGTGACGTCGGACGCCATTCGGTGCAGACCAGGACGCTGGCCGGTGAATTTGCCAATTCGGCCAGCGATATGGCCGATGCGGCCAATCGTATGTCCGGTGCGCTCGGTGGCGCTCAGGTTTCGGCAGAAAACAGTGTCCATGCGCTTGAAGACCTGAATGTCAAAGCGAGCGCTATCCGCCAATTGACCGGGCAAATCGACGCCATCGCCAAGCAGACCAATCTGCTCGCCCTCAATGCAGCAATCGAAGCGGCGCGGGCCGGTGAAGCCGGGCGTGGTTTTGCCGTGGTGGCTGACGAGGTGCGCAAACTGGCGGATCAGTCGCTACGGGCAGCGGAAGAAATAGCGGCGGCCATTTCGGCGGTTTCCGGTTCGATGGATGGTGTTACCAGCAAGATTGCTTCGCTCAATGAATCAGTGTCCGAAGCACGGGCTACGGCAGACGTGTTTGGTCAAAAACTGACGGTATCTGCCAGCTCGGCTGAACAGGTTCGCGATCTGTCCGTGACGATAGGCGGCGGGGCCGATGCCATGAGCGATTCGATGCGACTTGTCGCCATGGCCCAGAAGGCGCGCGCCGACGTGACCGCAATTTTGCACGGCGACGAGATCGACATGGACAGTGTTTCGGATATGGAGCGGGAAGCCCTGATCAAGGCCAAGGGCCGCCAGTGGATCAAGGGAAATGCCGACCGTGATGCGCTGATTGGCATCTACGACAGGTTGTTTGCCAATATTGAAAGCCAGATGCGGTAGTGGCGGTTTGGTGGCGACTAGCCGCTCGTCCCGTCGCGCATTTTGGCCAGCGCTTCGCGGCCGGAGAGCAGGTGGTCGTGCATGAGCTTTTCTGCCTTGCCGGCATCACCGGCCTGGAAGGCAGCCATGATCAGGCGGTGCTCGTCGAGTGACTGCTGCAGGCGACCTTCGAGCGAGAGCGAGTGCAGGCGCGAGAGCTTGAGCACCTTGCGCAGATCCTGAATGACCGATAGCAGCCAGCGGTTACCCGACAACTCCTGAATCTTTTTATGGAATTCCTGGTTCGATTCGAAGAAAGCATCAATGCGTCCTTCGCGTGCTGCTGACTCGAGTTGCTCGTGAATCGCCTTGAGCGTCGTGATGTCGGCAGGCTTCGCCCGCTTCACTGCCTCTGCGGCACAACGTCCCTCGAGCAAGGCCATCAGCGGAAATATGTCGTCCGTGTCCTGGCGCGAGATCTCTGTGACGTAGCAACCCCGGCGCGGCCTGAGGTCGACAAGGCCTTCCGAGGCCAGAACCTTGAGTGCCTCGCGCAGGGGCGTACGGGAAATGCCGTACTGCTCGGCCAGCTTTTGCTCGTCGATCCAGGTGCCCGGCGTCAGTTCATGAGCGAAGATGCGTTGACGCAGTCGTTCGGCCACTTCCTGATAGAGCGCGGTAGGTGCGATACGTGTCATGTTTTGGTGTGTGGTGGGTGGGCAGTACGATACATTGCCGTACTTGCTTCCATAATTATGGATACAGTATTATGTGGGGCTTGGTATGTCAAGCTGGGCTCAAAAGCGTAGAATTTTGAATTCTGCATCATAAGCCCAAAAAAATCGAATCAGCGAGGGGTATGTCATGTCTGAAAAGTTCTTTGATTCCAACAATCTGGATGCCTGGGAAAAGGCGGCTGCCAAGCAGTCTCCGGGTGGTGATGTCGGGAATCTGGTGTGGAATACCCCGGAAGGTCTGGCCGTCAAGGCGCTGTACACCAAGGCCGATGTCGCCGATCTCGAATTTGCCGACACCCTGCCCGGCTTCGCGCCCTATCTGCGTGGCCCGCAGCCGACGATGTATGCCGTCAAACCTTGGACCATCCGTCAGTACGCCGGGTTCTCCACCGCCGAGGCTTCAAATGCCTTCTATCGCAAGGCGCTGGCTGCAGGCGGTCAGGGCGTGTCCGTCGCTTTCGACCTGGCGACGCACCGTGGCTATGACTCCGATAATGCCCGCGTCACCGGCGACGTCGGCAAGGCCGGCGTGGCGATCGACTCGGTCGAGGACATGAAGATCCTCTTCGACAGCATCCCGCTCGACAAGATTTCCGTCTCGATGACGATGAACGGTGCCGTCCTGCCCATTCTCGCCGGCTACATCGTCGCTGCCGAAGAGCAGGGCGTTTCGCAGGACAAGCTGTCGGGCACCATCCAGAACGACATCCTCAAAGAATTCATG
>CAIYYE010000248.1 GCA_903930395.1 uncultured beta proteobacterium | reverse complement strand
TCGGGGCGGATCGTCCGCGTTGCAAGGAGTCGATGGTTTTCTCGACACAATCGACCCACAAATTGCTGGCCGGCCTCAGTCAGGCGTCGCAAATTCTGGTTCAGGATTCCGAGAGTCGCAAGCTCGACCGCGACCTGTTCAACGAAGCCTACTTGATGCACACCTCGACTTCGCCGCAGTACTCGATTATCGCTTCCTGCGATGTCGCGGCGGCAATGATGGAGGCGCCGGGCGGCACGGCGCTGGTCGAAGAGTCGATCACTGAAGCCCTCGATTTCCGCCGCGCCATGCGCAAGGTGGACGAGGAGTGGGGCGCCGACTGGTGGTTTAAGGTATGGGGTCCGGATGATCTGTCCGAAGAAGGTATTGAGGAACGTGATGCCTGGATGCTGAAACCTGGTGAGCGCTGGCACGGCTTCAACAATCTGGCTGACGGCTTCAACATGCTCGACCCGATCAAGGCGACCATCATCACTCCGGGCCTCGATGTTGATGGCGATTTTGCCGATGAATTTGGTATTCCGGCGGCGATTGTCACCAAATATCTGGCCGAGCATGGCGTCATCGTCGAGAAATGCGGCCTGTATAGCTTCTTCATCATGTTTACCATCGGCATCACCAAGGGCCGCTGGAATACGCTGGTGACGGCGCTGCAGCAGTTCAAGGACGACTACGACAAGAATCATCCGCTATGGAAGGTGCTGCCCGAGTTCGTGCAGAAGAACCCGCGCTACGAGCGCGTCGGCCTGCGCGACTTGTGTACCCAGATTCACAGCGTCTACAAGCAGAATGACGTGGCTCGCCTGACGACAGAAATGTATTTGTCGGACATGGTCCCGGCCATGCGGCCGGCCGATGCCTTCGCCAAGATGGCGCACCGCGACATCGAGCGCGTGCCGGTTGATGAGCTGGAAGGGCGCGTCACGGCCGTCTTGCTGACCCCGTATCCGCCGGGCATTCCGCTCCTGATTCCGGGTGAGCGTTTCAACGCAAAAATCTGCAACTACCTGAAATTTGCCCGCGAATTCAATGCCACTTTCCCCGGCTTCGAGACCGATGTGCATGGTCTGGTCAAGGGGGCGGACGGTCGCTATTTCGTCGATTGCGTGCGCTGACCCCGAGGTGCTGGCGGCTCAGCGCTGCCGGCGATAGGTCAGGAAAGAGAACCCCGTTCCGCTCTGGCTGGACGGGGTGTTTTTTTGTGCGACTTTCCAGTCGATGGCGGGAATTTCAGGAAACCACGCATCGCCCTCGGGTTCGAGATCGACTTCGGTGATTTCCAGGCGGTCGGCCAGTGCCATCGCCTGCGCATAAATTTGCTCGCCGCCGATAATGAAAACAGTACTCGCGGTCGATGCCAGTTTCAGGGCCATCTCCAGCGAGCCGGCCAACTCGGCGCCGGGGGCGGCGTATTCCGTCTGCCGGCTGATTACGATGTTGCGCCTACCGGGTAGCGGGCGAAAGCGCGGCGGCAGCGATTCCCAGGTCTTGCGGCCCATGATGACCGTGTGGCCGGCCGTCAGTGCCTTGAAATGGGCCATGTCTTCCGGGATGTTCCAGATCAGCTGGTTGTCCTTGCCGATCACGCGGTTTTTGGCGACGGCGACGATGATGACGATTTCCGTCACGGTCAGCTCCGGAACTGGCGCAGGTGGTCGATCAGGCCGCGGGTCGAGGCATCGAGTGCATCGGTCGGCGCATCCTCGCGGATGCATGGCGCGAGGCGGCCGGTCAGTTGCTTGCCGAGTTCGACGCCCCACTGATCGAAGGAATTGAGGTTCCACAAGACGCCGAGGCAGAAGACCTTGTGTTCGTACAGTGCAATCAGCTGACCCAGTGTGAAGGGAGTCAGCTCGGGCAGGACCAGGGTGGTCGACGGCTGGTTGCCGGGGAAGCGGCGGAAGGCCAGCAGATGCTCGGGAATGCCAGCGGCGCGTGCTTCCTCGACGGTCTGCCCGAAGGCCAGTGCTGACGATTGGGCCAGGCAGCTGGCGAGCAGCCCGCTATGGTGGCCGGGCAGCGGGAAGTCGGACTTGCCCAGCGCAATGAAATCACAGGCGACCAGCGCACTGCCCTGATGCAGCAACTGGAAAAATGAGTGCTGGCCATTGGTCCCGGCTTCGCCCCACAAAATGGGGTTGGTCGGATAATCGACGGACAGGCCATCGCGGTTGGCGCGCTTGCCGTTGCTCTCCATTTCCAGCTGTTGCAGGTGCGAGGGCAGCAGGGCCAGCGAGTGGCTGTAGGGAAAGACGCCGTGGCTATGGGCGTTGAGGAAATTGGTGTTCCACAGGGCGAGCAGGGCCAGGGTCAGCGGCAGGTTAGCGTCGGCCGGGGCACTGAAAAAATGCTCATCCATGGCCTTGGCGCCGGCCAGCAATTGCTCGAAATTCCGGTAGCCGATGGCCAGTGCGATGGGCAGGCCGATGGCAGACCACAGGGAAAAGCGTCCGCCGACCCAGTCCCAGAATTCAAAAACGTTTTCCGGCGCGATGCCGAATTCGGCGGTGGCGGCCAGGTTGGTCGAGGCGGCGACGAAATGTCTGGCTATGGCCTGTTCGTCGCGGCTCGCTGCCATGATCCAGGCTCGCGCCGTATGGGCATTGGCCATCGTTTCCAGCGTCGTGAAGGTTTTGCTGGCGACGATGAACAAGGTGCTGCGTGGGTTGAGGCGGGTCAGCGTGCTGGCCAGATCGGCGCTGTCGAGGTTGGAGACGAAATGGACATTGAGGTCGGGTTGCTCGAAAGCGGCCAGGGCGTGCACAGCCATGCGCGGCCCGAGGTCGGAGCCGCCGATGCCGATATTGACGACATCGGTAATCCGCTCGCCGGAAAAACCACGCCAGCGGCCATCATGAATCTGTTCGCAAAAGCCGGCCATGCGACCGAGAACATTCTGGACTTCGGGGGGCGCTGCGGTGCCGGCCCGCAAATCGGCATGGCGGACGGCTCGACCTTCGGTGTGGTTGATCGCCTCGCCGGCCCGCATCCGTTCGATCCAGTTCCGCCAGCCGGCCTGTTCGGCGAGTTGCCGCAGCAGGCCCATGGTGTGCAGGTCGACGCGCTGCTTCGAGTAGTCGAGCAGGATCTGGCCGTGGCGCAACGAGAATCGGTCGAAACGCGAGGTGTCGGCCGCAAACAGCTCGCGCAGATGGCGATGCTTGATGCTGCGGGCGTGTTCGGCCAGGGCGAGCCAGGCGGGGCGGAGTGGCACCTGCATGCTCAGACAGCCACCTGGGCCGCAATGTGCGGATGCGGGTCGTAGCCATCGAGGCGGAAATCCTCGAATTTGAAGGCGAAAATGTCTTTAACTGCAGGATTGATCCACATCGTCGGCCACGGGCGTGTCTCGCGCGAAAGCTGCAGCCTGGCTTGTTCGAAGTGGTTCGCGTAAATATGCGCGTCGCCGAAAGTGTGAACGAACTCGCCGGGCTGGTAGCCGCAGACCTGGGCCAGCATCATCGTCAACAGCGCGTAGGAGGCGATATTGAAAGGTACGCCGAGGAAGATGTCGGCGCTGCGCTGGTAGAGCTGGCAGGACAACTTGCCGCCGGCGACATAGAACTGGAACAGACAGTGGCAGGGCGGTAGCGCCATGTGGTCGACATCGCCGGGGTTCCAGGCGGAAACAATATGGCGGCGCGAGTCCGGATTGTTTTTGAGGCTGTGTACGAGTTGCGTGATCTGGTCGATCAGGCGACCATCCGGCGTTTCCCAGCGGCGCCATTGCTTGCCGTAGACTGGGCCGAGGTCACCATTTTCATCGGCCCATTCATCCCAGATGCGGACGCCGTTTTCCTTGAGGTAGGCGATATTGGTGTCGCCCTGGAGGAACCACAGCAATTCGTGCACGATGGACTTGAGGTGGAGCTTCTTGGTCGTCACCATGGGGAAGCCACGCGCCAGGTCGAAGCGCATCTGCCAGCCGAAGACCGAGCGGGTGCCGGTGCCGGTGCGGTCGGATTTGTCGTGCCCGTTCTCGAGAACGTGGCGCATCAGGTCAAGGTAGGGCTGCATCGAGTCGGCTGTCCGGGCGATCAATTTGGGAAACCATTTTACATGGGGCAAGGCCTTGGCGTGCGGATGCCGCGGGGCAATTATGTCGGGTGTTGTGCCCGGATAGCATGAATTACGCGCGGCAGAGTCGCGGATATCGGTCTAAACTTGCGAAAAGCAATTACAGGGGGAGTGGGTGGTGCTCAAAAAAGTGGCCCGTCTGGGTGGGTTCTTTGCCCAGAAAACCGATCATCCGCTGGCCAGGGGCAGCGAACTGCGCAAAGTCCTCAGCGAATTGCCCAGGGACAGCGCCGTCAAGGCGATCGAGGAAATTTCCGGTTGGCTGGAGTCGCTGGAAGGTGTCGAGAGTTTTCCGACGGATACTTTGTATGAGGTGCTTGAGCAGCTTGAGGAGGCTGCCCAGCCACATCTCAAACAACTGACCCGCGAATATTTCGGCGCTTCCCGCCTGTTCAAATCCGAAGAAAGTCGTTTGTGGTCGGCCAGCCATGATTTCTGGAGCCGGCTGGCCGTCGCGTATGAGCGATGCCTGTTGTCGAGCGGTGAGCGCAACCGGCCGGGCGAGCTCCCCAGGGTGGTGTTGCCGACCTTGTGCGTGCGCCTGATCGTGGCGCTTGGGCGAGCGCTCAAGTGGGAACAGTTCCGCTACGGCCCCTCGCGCGACAGTTCCTGGCAAAGCCTTGGCCGGGCATTGATGGCGGCCGAGGAGGCAGGCGTGGCAAGTCGGGCGGTGGCCTTGCCGGGCCGGAGCGGGATGACCTCGCCCTTGCAGGAATACCAGAAAGTCATGATTTTCCAGGCCGCGTCGCTGGATAGTCTGTTTCCGGTCGGCATCGAACTGGCCG
>CAIYYE010000247.1 GCA_903930395.1 uncultured beta proteobacterium | reverse complement strand
GGGATTAGTCGATGGATCGTCTTCGGCGGTTCGTGGGGCAGTCTGCTGGCCCTGATTTATGCCCAGATTTATCCGGAGAGCGTGCAAGGCTTGGTCATGCACGGCATCTTTCTCGGTTCGCACGAGGAGATCGTCGCCTACGCGAGCGGGCTGGGCGAATTGCTGCCACGGCTGGAGCAGGGCGATCCGCTGGCCGCCTTTGCCCGGCGCATTCTGGGTGAGCAACCCGAAACGGCCGAGTTGGCGGCGCGCATCTGGCTCAGTTACCAGCGCAAGCTGATCGGCAAGCCGCCGCTGGAGGCAGCCCCGGACGCCATGCAAATGGCCAGGGCGCGCATCCAGATGCATTACCTGACGCGCGACTGCTTCCTGATGCCGGGTCAGTTGCTGGCCGGGATCGATCGCATCCGCCACCTGCCGGCCGTCATCGTCCAGGGGTTGGCCGATCCGGTTTGCCCGCCGGTGGCTGCCGAGGCGCTGCATCGGGCCTGGCCTGAAACGACCTGGGTGCCGGTGGCGAGTGCCGGCCACGATGCCTTGTCGCCGGCCATGGCCCGCGCCTGCATCAAGGCCCTGGGCTGGGTGGCGGAGTGCGCTGAAAGTTTCGACTGAGCGGACTGGCCGATAGAGGCCGAGGGTGAACGGTATGATTGCGCCATGACTACTCTTGAAATCGTTTCTGATCTCGTTTGTCCATGGTGTTTCATTGGACTGCGCCGGCTCGACGCGGCCATTGCCGAAATACGCCGCGATGACCCGGACTTTGCCTGCGAGAAACGCTGGCGCCCGTTTTTCCTGAATCCCGATACGCCGCCCGAAGGCGAGCCTTACCGGCCATTTCTGGAAAAGAAATTTGGCGGGGCAGCACCGGTCGACGCACTTTTCGAACGCGTTCGCGCTGCCGGTCGGCCCTGGGGTATCGACTATGCCTTCGAGAAAATCGAAGTTCGGGCCAATACCCTGCTGGCGCATCGGCTGATCCACTGGGCGCAGCAACGCGGCGATGCAGCGCAGATCGTCGAGCGCCTGTTCGTCGCCCAGTTCCAGCGCGGCGAACGGATCGGCGATCCGGCGCTACTCGTGCAGGTCGCGGTCGAATGCGGCTATCCCGGTGCTGAAGTCGCGCTCTATCTGGCCTCAGGCCAGGACGTGGACGAAGTCCGCGCCATGGAGCGCCAGTTCCGGGCGATGGGTATCTCCATGGTGCCGACCTTCATCGTCAATGGCCGGCATGTCGTCGTCGGCGCCGAAGATCCGGCCATCCTGGCCGCAGCGATTCGCCAGTCCCTGGCCGCCGGTCGGGCGTAAAAAAGCCGGCTGGCGCCGGCTGTTTTTTACTTGGCGATGTCGAGCAACTCGACTTCGAAAATCAGCGTCGAATTGGGCGGAATGCCGGGCACGCCACGTGCGCCGTAAGCCAGATTGGACGGGCAGACCAGCTTGGCCTTGCCGCCGACCTTGATCTTCTGCACACCCTCGGTCCAGCACGGAATCACGCGGTTGAGCGGGAAAGCGGCCGGCTCGTTGCGCTTGTAGGAACTGTCGAATTCCTTGCCATCGGTCAGCGTGCCGCGATAGTGCACCTTGACCGTGTCGCTGGCCTTCGGGCTGGCGCCGCTGCCTTCCTTGAGCATCGTGATGCCGATGCCGGAAGCAGTCATTTCTTCCTTCGGTTCGGCGGCAGAGGCCTGAAAGGAAAGCGCGAGGAGGAGGGCGGTGCTGGCGACGGAAAGTTTATGCATGGGTGTGGCCTTCGTTGCGGTGGTTGAAAGGAGTGCAGGCTGCACGTTAGCGGGAAGTTGCCGGCGAGGCAATCCGGGGGCGCGGAATTCCGGTGGAAACCTTTATCTCATGATTTTCATGAGGCCAATCTGGCGATTCCACGGCTGCGGCTGTTTCTTCATTTGCCGACAATCAGATTGAGGTCGCCTTCCAGGGGTGATCGAAAATTTTGGCGATCATCCAGGTCGCGCATCAATCTGAAAAAGACAAAATCATGAGACACCACCCGAAACGCCTTGCCATCATCCTGGCCGCCACCTTCCCCTGCTTTGCCAGCGCTGCCGAAACTCCGGCCCTGACGCTCGATTCGGTCGTCGTTAGCGGTAGCCGGGCTGAGCATAATTCCTTCGATCTGCCGGCGGCGGTCGATGTCGTCGATGCGGCGCGGATTGGCGCCGATCAGGCGCGGGTCAATGCGTCGGAGGCGCTGGCGGCGGTGCCCGGCATCACGGTGCAGAATCGCCAGAACTATGCGCAGGATCTGCAGATTTCGTCGCGCGGCTTCGGCGCCCGTTCGGCCTTCGGTGTGCGCGGCATTCGCCTGATTGCCGACGGCATTCCGGCCTCGATGCCGGATGGCCAGGGTCAGGCGGCGACCTTCAATCTCGATCGGGCCGAGCGCATTGAAGTCCTGCGCGGGCCGATGGCCGTGGTCTATGGTAACCATGCCGGCGGTGTCATCCAGATGTTTACGCCGGACGGCAAGGGGGCGCCCAGTGTTGAGGGCAGCTTTGTTGCTGGCAGCAACAATACCTGGAAGAGCGATGTCAGCGCCCAGGGCGAAGTCGGCGGCCTGGGTTATGTCATCGATGCCTCGCATTTCGCCACCGACGGCTATCGCGATCACAGCAAGGCCGAGCGCGACCAGACCATGGTCAAGCTGACCTACCGGCCCAGCCAGGACGGCAAGCTGACCTTCATCGCCAACACCTTCAAGCAGGATGCGGAAGATCCACAGGGTCAGACCTGGGCGGGCTACCTGGCGAATCCGCGCAGCGTCGCCCAGCCGGCGCTCGATTTCAATACGCGCAAAAGCATTGAGCACATGCAGGGCGGGCTGACCTACGAACATCGCTTTGGCGATCATTCAGTACTCGCCTCGGCCTATGCCGGGCAACGGTCGACCATTCAGTATCAGTCGATTCCCATCGCGACACAGGCCAATGCACGCCATTCGGGCGGCGTCATCGATTTCGACCGGGATTTTGCCGGTGGGTCCTTGCGCTGGATCGGTCGTTTCCAGCTGGCCGGCGGCAAGCTGACGACCACCGTTGGCGCCGAATACGAGCAATCAACGGATGACCGCCGCGGCTACAACAACTATGTCGGCGGCGCGGCCTGTGGCACTACCGCGACCTGTGGTGTGAAAGGAACGCTGCGGCGCCAGGAAGAGGACCGCGTCAGCAGTTTCGACCAGTACGTTCAGGCGGAGTGGCAGGGTGAGCGCTGGACCTTCAGTGGCGGCGTTCGGCACAGCCATGTGGCGTTTGAGGTCACTGACAACTTCACGCCCTATACCGTTCTCAATCCCAACGATAGCGGCAGCGTCGCCTACGACAAGACGACGCCGACCGTGGCGGCGATGTTTAGGCTGACCGACAGCGTCAACGTCTATGCCAGTGCAGCGCGCGGGTTCGAGGCGCCGACCTTCAACGAAATGTTCTATTCCAGTGCCGGCGGGGCATTCAATCTCTCGCTCAAGCCGTCGAACAGCACGCATTACGAAACCGGTCTGAAGGCCTTCCTGGGCAAGGGCAGCCGCCTGGATGTCGCGCTCTTCCAGATCAAGACGGATGACGAGATTGTCGTCTTGTCGAGTACGGGTGGCCGTACGGCCTACCAGAATGCCGGCCCGACGACGCGCCGCGGCCTGGAAGTGGCACTGGACAGCGTCTGGGACTACAACCTGAGCAGCCGCATAGCCTACACCCTGCTCGATGCGAAATATGACCAGTCATTCTCCTTCACGACACCTTTCCCGGTGGTGACGAAGACCGTCAATGCCGGCAATCAGTTGCCCGGTACAGCCACCCAGTCGCTCTTTGCCGATCTGGCCTGGAAGCATCCGGCCAGCGGCTTCCATGCCGCCGTGGAAG
>CAIYYE010000246.1 GCA_903930395.1 uncultured beta proteobacterium | reverse complement strand
GGCCTGCTCGTGACGCCAGGCGGCGACCTGCTGACCCGCCACAGCATCACCTTCTTCGCGCCGGATCAGGGCGAGCATGGACTGCTCGAACGCCAGCGCGAAATCGAAACGCTGGGCAAGGGCGTTGCACTGGCCGAGGAACAGGCCGAAGCCCTCCGCGAGCAACTGCTCATGGTCGACGAGCAGATCGAGGACAAGCAGGCCGAGATGGGCGAGATCCGCCAATACGTCGCCGACCGCCAGCAGCGCGTGCATGCCGTGCAGATGGAAGTGCTCAAGCTGGCCCAGGCCATCGAGCGTTACAAGGAGCAGAAGGAGCGCCTGACTGAACAATTGGCCGAACTGGCTGAGGAAGAAGAGAGCGAGCGTGAGCGCGACATGTCGGCCGACGAGCGCATCGAGGAAATCCGCGACGGTCTGAGCCGCATCCGGGTGCTGGTCCATGGCGCCCAGTCGCGACTCGATGAATGCGAACGCGCCGTGCGCGCCGAGCGCGAACGCAACGCCGATTTTGACCGGGCCTTGCGCGAAGCGCAGTTTTCGCTGCGCGAAAGTGATGGCAAGTT
Source organism: uncultured beta proteobacterium (assembly GCA_903930395.1). GTDB lineage: Bacteria > Pseudomonadota > Gammaproteobacteria > Burkholderiales > Rhodocyclaceae > Azonexus. The sequence goes on along the minus strand of CAIYYE010000246.1, from coordinate 9,713 downwards.
GCAGGATGTTTTCGCCCAGCAGGCCATCGCCCAGCGTGAACTGAACCGCATCGAAAAGGACCGCGCCCAGTGCGCCGAGCAGGTCGAGGCGGCTCCGCCGGATGTCATGGAGGGGGCCTTGCAGACGGCCCTCGAAGCGCGCCAGGCAGCAGAAAAAATCCTGGCCGAAAAGCGCGATGCGCTGGAAGCGGCGACCAACGCCCTGCGCGGTTTTGAAGAGCAGCGTCTGCGCATCGAGCAGGGCCTCGAACCTCTGCGTGTGCGCATTGGTGATTTGAAGTTGAAGGAACAGGCGGCGGCGCTCAATACCGAACAGTTCGCCCTCCAATTGCTCGAGGCCGGTGCCAACGAAGCGGCGCTCGAACTGGAGTTGGGCAATGCTCGGCCGGCCAGTCTGCAAGGCGAAATCACCCGGCTGAGCAATGCCATTGCCGAACTCGGTGCCGTCAACATGGCGGCCTTGCAGGAACTCGAAACGGCGACCGAGCGCAAAGGCTACCTCGACATGCAGGCGGCCGACCTGACCGAGGCCATGGAAACCCTGGAAAACGCCATTCGCCGCATCGACCGTGAAACGCGGGAGTTGCTGCAAAGCACCTTCGATACGGTGAACGGCCATTTCGGCCGCCTCTTCCCGGAACTGTTCGGTGGTGGCCGGGCCGAGCTGGTGATGACCGGTGACGAAATCCTCGATGCTGGCGTCCAGGTCATCGCCCAGCCACCGGGCAAGAAGAATTCAACGATTCACCTGCTTTCCGGGGGCGAAAAGGCGCTGACGGCGATTGCCCTGGTCTTCTCGATGTTCCAGTTGAACCCGGCGCCGTTCTGCCTGCTCGACGAGGTCGATGCACCGCTCGATGACAGCAATACCGAGCGTTTCTGCACGATGGTGAAGAAAATGTCGGGTGCGACACAGTTCCTTTTCATTTCCCATAATAAAATTGCCATGGAAATGGCCGAACAGCTGGTCGGCGTCACCATGCAGGAGTCAGGGGTTTCGCGCGTGGTCGAAGTGGATATTCAGGAAGCTTTGAAAATGAGGGATGCGGCTTAAATGACCGAGCTTCAATTAGGTTTGATCGGGCTGGGCGCTACGGCGGTGGTTGGCGTCTTCGGCTATAACAAGTGGCAGGAATATCGTCAGCGCAAGCTGGCACAAGCTGTTCTCAAGCCGCATCATGCCGATATCCTGCTGGATCAAGGCGAGAAAGCCGATGTCCCTCCGCTGCCTGTCGAGCGTAGCGAGCCGGAAATCGGGTTTCAGGCGCCGGCACAAATGGACGAGCGTGTCGAACCGGTATTCGTTGATCCACACCCGACGCTGCCTTCGGACGACATGCTGGCCGCAGCGCCCGAAAGTCATGATCTGCCGGAAATGCCGGTTTTCGCGTCAGCACCTGTATCGGTACCTGAGTTGCAGCCTGAATTGCAGCCCATTTCGGTGCCGCATGTCGAGCCGATCCAGCTCGATATGGCGGACGACGCGCCGGAAGTCCCCGCCGGTCCCGTGCCGGCCGAACTGCTTGACCCGCGCCTTGAATTCATTGTGGCCATGGAACTGGTCGAGCCGGTTTCTGCCCGTGATATCGTGCATTCGCAGCGTTCCGTGCTGCTCCGCCTGAGCAAGCCTGTGCATTGGGTCGGTTACAACGAACTGACCCGCGAATGGGTGCGTCTGGCCCCGGACAGCGAACTCAAGCTGCGCCGTCTGCGCATCGGCCTGCAACTGGTCAATCGCCAGGGGCCGCTCGCCGAAAGCGACATGAGCACTTTCATGACCGCCATGCAGGCACTGGCCGACGAACTGATGGCCGTGGCTGACATGCCGTCGTCACGCGTTTTCGATCAGGCTGCCGAAGTAGACCAGTTCTGTGCCGCAGTGGATCTCGAAATCGGCCTCAATCTGGTCAGCCGTGGCAGTGCTTTCTCGGGCACCAAGATACGCGCCCTGGCCGAGGCGGCTGGCATGGTGCTTGGTCTCGGTGGCGTCTTCACGCGCTATGACGACAGCGGCCGCGTCCTGTTCAGTCTGCAGAACTACGAAAGCACGCAGTTCTCGGCCGATGACCTGCGTACGCTGACGACGCACGGCCTGACTTTCCTGCTCGATGTACCGCGGGTCGATCACGGTGAACGCACCTTCGTCCAGATGACCGAGATCGCCCGGCGCTTCGCCGAGACGCTGCAGGGGGCGCTGGTTGATGACAATCGCCAGCCACTGAGCGAATCGCAACTCGATCACATCCGTCGCGAATTCATCGGCAAGCCACAGGCAACAATGGCCGCTTACGGCCTGACTGCCGGTTCGCCCCAGGCGCTGCGGCTGTTTTCCTGATGGTGGCACCGGTCGTGGCGGTCGAGCGGGCGTCGCAGCTGCGCGCCGAGATCGAGCGCCACAATCACGCCTATTACGTCCTCGACGCGCCGAGTATTCCGGATGCCGAGTATGACCAGCTATTTCGCCAATTGCAGGGTCTGGAAACCGAATATCCCGAGTTGCTGACGGCCGATTCGCCGACCCAGCGCGTCGGTGCTGCACCACTCAAGGAATTCCCGCCGCGCCAGCACGGTGTCCCCATGCTCTCGCTCAACAACGCCTTTGCTTCGGAAGAAGTCGAAGCCTTCGACAAACGCGTCCGCGATGGGCTGGAAACAATTGCCGCCATCGACTATGCCGTCGAGCCGAAATTCGATGGCCTGGCCATCAGCCTGACTTACGAGAATGGTGTCTTCACTCGCGGTGCAACGCGCGGCGACGGCGTGACCGGCGAGGAAGTAACGCCCAACCTGCGTACCTTGCGCGGCATTCCGCTGCGCCTCAAGGGCGAGGGCTGGCCGGCACTGATCGAGATTCGCGGCGAAGTGCTCATGTTCAAGGCCGATTTCGCTGCGCTCAATGCCCGTCAGCGCGAGCGCGGCGACAAGGAGTTTGCCAATCCGCGCAATGCCGCTGCCGGCAGCCTGCGCCAGCTTGATTCGAGGATTACGGCCGCGCGGCCGCTCTCATTTTTTGCCTACGGTGTCGGGGCGGGGGCGGATGCGCTGGCTGCCAAGACCCATGGCGAGATGATGAATCTTCTCGCCGGCTGGGGTTTTCCGGTGGCCGAGGAGCGTCGTGTGGTGCAGGGCGTGCGCGGCCTGCTCGGCTATTTTGTCGAGATCGGTGCCAAACGTCCAGGCCTGCCCTACGACATCGACGGCGTGGTGTACAAGGTCAATCGCCTTGATTGGCAGGCGCGTCTCGGTTTTGTCTCGCGGGCGCCGCGCTTTGCCATTGCCCATAAATTTCCCGCCGAAGAGGCGTTGACCGAGGTCCTCGGTATCGACGTCCAGGTCGGCCGCACCGGCGCCATAACGCCGGTCGCCCGCTTGAAGCCGGTGTTTGTTGGCGGTGTCACGGTGACCAATGCGACCCTGCACAACGAAGACGAGGTTCGCCGCAAGGACGTTCGGGTCGGCGATACGGTCATCGTTCGGCGGGCCGGTGATGTCATTCCCGAAGTGGTCGCCATCGTTTCCGAAAAGCGGCCGATGCGTGACCTGTTCGGTGGTGAGCCGCTGCATCCGCCGTTTGAACTGCCCAAGGCTTGTCCCGAATGCGGATCGGCCGTTGCCCGGGGCGAAGACGAAGCAATCGCCCGCTGTACCGGCGGTCTCTATTGCCCGGCGCAGCGCAAGCAGGCGCTGTGGCATTTTGCTGCACGCCGGGCGATGGATATCGAAGGCCTCGGTGACAAGCTGGTTGATCAACTGGTCGATGCCGGCCTCGTTCATACCCCGGCCGATCTCTATGCCTTGACCATCGAAACACTGGCCGGCCTGGAACGCATGGGCGAAAAGTCGGCACAGAACCTGGTCGCGGCGATTTCCAGCAGTCGGCAGACGACCTTGGGACGTTTCATTTTCGGCCTGGGTATTCGCAATGTCGGCGAAGCCACAGCGCGTGACCTGGCCAAGCACTTTGGCGGTCTCGATGCCTTGCTGGCGGCTGATCTCGCCAGCCTGCAAAGCGTGCCCGATGTCGGGCCGGTCGTCGCGGCGAGCATCGCGGCCTTCTTTGGCGAAGCGCATAACCGTGAGGTCATCGATGGTTTGCGCCGGGCCGGCGTCGTCTGGCCGGAAGGCGAACCGCAGGTCGCCGGGCCGCAGGTTCTGGCCGGCAAAACCCTGGTGCTGACCGGCACCTTGCCGACGCTCAAGCGCGACGAGGCCAAGGCGATGATTGAGGCAGCCGGTGGCAAGGTGGCTGGGTCGGTCTCGAAAAAAACAGATTACGTGGTGGCCGGCGAAGAAGCCGGCTCCAAGCTGGAAAAAGCGCTGGAACTGGGTGTCCCGGTGATAGATGAGGCAGAATTGCAAAAATTGCTTGAAAAGGGAGTGGAACAATGAAAAAAGTTAGAAAAGCGGTTTTCCCCGTCGCCGGTATGGGTACCCGATTTTTGCCGGCGACCAAGGCCAGTCCCAAAGAGATGCTGCCCATCGTCGACAAGCCCCTGATCCAGTTCGCGGTCGAAGAGGCGGTTGCTGCCGGCATCACCGACATGGTTTTCGTGACCGGCCGTTCGAAGCGCTCTATCGAGGACCATTTCGACAAGGCCTACGAGCTGGAAAGCGAACTCGAAGCGCGCGGCAAGGCCGAGTTGCTCGATTTTGTGCGCAACATGATTCCCAAGAATATCAACTGCATCTATATTCGTCAGGCTGAAGCGCTCGGTCTCGGCCATGCCGTGCTCTGCGCCAAGCCGGTGATCGGCGACGAGCCCTTTGCCGTGATCCTGGCCGATGACTTGCTCGACGGCAAGACGGCGGTCATGAAGCAGATGACCGACACCTATGACTATTACCGCTGCTCGGTACTCGGCGTGCAGGATGTGCCGCGTGCCGATACCAAGAGCTACGGTATCGTCGATGCCCGTCAGGTGGCTGATCGCGTCGAGCAGATCAATGCCATCGTCGAGAAGCCGAAGCCGGAGGATGCGCCGTCTACCCTGGCAGTCGTTGGGCGCTACATCCTGACACCGCGTATTTTCCATCACCTCGAAAACGTCAAGCCGGGAGCGGGTGGGGAAATCCAGCTGACCGACGGCATCGCCTCGCTGCTCGGTGAAGAGCAGGTGCTGGCCTACCGTTACGAAGGGACGCGCTACGATTGCGGTTCCAAGCTGGGCTATCTGCAGGCGACGGTCGTTTTCGGTCAACGCCATCCGGAAGTCGGCGCGGCATTCGATGCCTATCTTAAAAGCCTGGGAGGCTGAATGGACGTCCAAAAAGCGCAGGCCATGCTGGCCAATGCCGAACTGATACACAGCGAGGCTGCCGTGCAGACGGCCGTAGCCGAAGTGGCAGCCGCCATCCGCGAGCGACTGGCCGACAAGTATCCCCTGGTGCTGTGCGTGATGACCGGCGGGGTTGTTTTCTGCGGCCAGTTGCTGACCCAGCTCGATTTTCCGCTCGACTTTGATTATCTGCACGCCACGCGCTACGGTCCGGAGACGCAGGGCGGCAAAATTTCCTGGCGCTCGGCCCCGTGGACTTCGGTCAAGGGACGCTCGGTGCTGGTCGTCGATGACATCCTCGATGAAGGCGTGACGCTCGCTGCCGTCAAGGAAAGCCTGCGCCGCATGGGGGCCGAGGAAGTGCTGACTGCCGTCTTCGCCGACAAGCTCAATGGCAAGAAAAAGCCGATTGAAGCCGATTTTGTCGGCCTCACCGTCCCCGATCGCTTCGTCTTCGGCTTCGGCATGGATGCCGGCGGCGTCTGGCGCAACCTGCCAGCCGTATATGCCATGAAGGACGACGCATGAGTGCTGGAACAGTCGCCGAGTTCATCGGCTACTGGGAAAATGAGGGCTTGGCCTACGTCCGGCGCGGCGATTACGACTGGATGGCGGCATTGGTTCCCGGTCAGCGTGTGCTCGAGATCGGCTGCGGCGTCGGCTTTGCCACGCAGGCTTTGGCCAGGCGTGGTTTGCAGGTGCTCTCCATCGATTCGCTGGCCGAGTGCCTGGACCTGGCGCGGCAACGTGTCGAGTCTGGCGATGTGACGCTGATGCAGGCGGATCTCACCGCACTGTCCAACGAACAGCGTAGTAGCATCGAAGCCTTTGCACCGGACACGGTGATCTGCTGGCTGATGGGCGCGCCGGCCGAAACGACCGGTGCGATGCCCAGCGATGCCGGGCGGGCGGTGATCGCCTACCGCGAAAAGCTGCATCGACTGGTGGCCGAACTGGCGGCCAGCCTGCCGACCGTGCAGGCCCTGCATTTCATCGACCGCACGGCAATACCCTGGCAGGCCAAGGATATCGGCCGCGATACGCTGGTCAGCTATCACAGCGGCAAGACACTGCTCGACCTGCCATTTGTCGCCGACCGCCAGCATGCCCTTTTTCGCAAGCTGGGCGACGAGACGGTGGCGCAAAACCGAAATACGCATCCATCGCTCAAGGGCGTGGTGCCGACGCTGGCGTCAATGCTGGCCGAAAGGAAAAAATAACATGCTGGCAATCATCGGCGGCAGCGGTCTGACGACCCTGTCCAATCTCGACGTTTCGCATCGCGAAGTTGTCCGTACGCCCTATGGCGAAGCCTCCGGTGCGCTCGTCTTCGGGCAGATCTGCGGTCAGCCGGCGGTGTTCCTGCCGCGCCACGGTTACGGCCACACCATACCGCCGCACATGGTCAATTACCGGGCCAATATGTGGGCGCTGCATCACCACAAGGTGAGCGGGATCATTTCGGTGGCCTCGGTCGGCAGCATTCGTCCCGACCTGCATCCGGGCGACATCGTTCTGCCGGACCAGATCATCGACTACACCTGGGGCCGCAAATCGACGATGTTCGACGGCAATGGTACGCCTGTGACCCATGTCGACTTCACTGAACCCTACGATGCCGATCTGCGCCGCCGCATACTCGCCGCCGGTCAGCAACTGAGCATCGACATCAAGGTGAATGCCGTCTATGCCGCAACACAAGGCCCGCGCCTCGAAACCGCGGCTGAAATCAACCGCCTGGAGCGCGATGGTGCCGACGTGGTCGGCATGACCGGCATGCCGGAAGCGATCCTGGCCCGCGAACTGGGTTTGCCCTATGCCGCGATCAACGTCGTCGCCAACCATGCGGCAGGCCGTGGCAGCAGCATCAACGGCATCCATTTCGAAAGCCTCGAGCATGTGCTGCAGGAGGCGATGGGACGGGTCAAGGCGATTGTCGAGAAACTGGTCGGCAGCACGGACAGCTGCCAGCCGATGGGCTTGTCGGGGTAGTTATTAGTCGGAAGTCATTAGTCTTTAGCTAACCGCCGGCGACTAACTGCTACCCGACCTTCAGCCGCTCCATCAATTCCGTTTCCAGTCGGATGCGCTTGCCCGTATCCCGCAAATCGCCACCACTGATCAGGAAAACGTCCTCGGCCCGTTCGCCGAGGGTGGTGATCTTGGCGGTATGCAGGAAGGCGCCGTGGTCGGCCAGGGTGTTGGCGACGATGTAGAGCAGGCCGGGGCGGTCGGCGGCGACCAGCGACAGGATGAAATGCGATCCCTTTTCGTCGCCCCGGATGCCGACTTCCGGCTTGATCGGGAAGTGCTTGACCTGGCGCGACAGGCGACCGGCCGAGGGCACATCGGGCGGCATCTGGTGCAACAGGCGCTGCTCCAGCTCGTGCTCGATGTAGGCGACCATTTCCCGGTCGTTGTCGCGGTTCTCGACATCGAGAACGACGAAGCTGTCGAGCGCGTAGCCGTGGGCCGTGGTGTGAATCTTGGCATCGACGATGCTGTAGCCGGCACGGGCGAAGAAGCCGACGATGCGGGCAAAGAGGTCGGGCTGATCCTGCGTGTAGACCATGACCTGCAGGCCATCGCCTTCCTGGTAGGGGCGGGCGCGGACGACGGGCTGGTTGTTGTAGATGCGGTAATGCAGCGAGCGCGTGTGCCAGGCGATTTCTTCGGCCGAATGGCGCAGGAAATAGACGGTATCGAGCTGTTTCCAGAGGCGCTCATGCACGGTGTCGGAGAGGGCAAAGAAGCGCAGCAGGCGCATGGCTTCCTTCTGGCGGTCGGCAATGACGCCGTGTGGTGCCGGTGCATCACCATTCGAAAGGTGTTCGAGCGCCTGGTAGTAAAGGTCAGCCAGCAGCTTGCCTTTCCAGTGGTTCCAGACCTTCGGGCTGGTGCCCCGGATATCGGCATGGGTCAGCAGGTAAAGCGATTGCAGGTGGCGGACGTCGCCGACCAGCTTGACGAAGTTGCCAATCACATCCGGATCGCTGAGGTCTTCCTTCTGGGCGACCTGCGACATGACGAGGTGATTCCTGACCAGCCAGACGACCAGTTCGGTGTCTTCGCTGGTCATTTGGTGATTGCGGCAGAACTCCTCGGCGTCCACGGTACCGAGCGCCGAGTGGTCGCCACCGCGACCCTTGGCGATGTCGTGGAAGAGGGCAGCGACGTAAAGCAGCCAAGGGCGGTCGAGTTCGGCGACGATGCGCGAGCAGAGCGGGTATTCGTGGGCGAACTCGCTCATCGTGAAGCGGCGGATATTGCGCAGGACTTGCAGGATGTGCTGGTCGACGGTGTAGACGTGGAAGAGGTCGTGCTGCATCTGGCCGACGATGCGCCCGAAATTGGGCAGGTAGGCGCCGAGGATGTCGAGCTGGTTCATGCGCCGGAATTCGTGAATGATGCCGCGCTCGCTTTGCAGTAGCTTGAGGAACATCGCCCGGTTGGCCGGGTCGGCCCGGAATTCCGGCGTCATCTTGTCGCCGGCCCGCCACAGGGCGCGCAGGGTGCGTGCTGTCATGCCCGATAGTTCGTGGGTTTCCTGCATGACCAGGAAGCTGTCGAGTATCGCCGATGGCTGCTTTTCGAACAGGGCTTCGTCACGGATGTCGAGCAGGTTGCCGACGGTCTGGAAGTGGTCGTCGAAGGGCTGCGGCGTCAGTTCGTTTTCCGGGGTCAGTGCCGCCGCCATGTTTTGCAGCAGGATGGTGTTGAGCAGGCAGACGGTCTTTGCATTGCGGTAATAGACCTGCATGAGCTGCTCGGAAGCGCGTTTTGCTTCGTTCGAGACAAAACCGTACTTGGTGGCAAGGTTGCCCTGGTAATCGAAAAGCAGGCGATCTTCGCGACGCCCGAGCATGAAATGCAGGCGAATGCGCAAGTGGGACAGGTATTCCTCGCACTCCCTGGCCTGACTCATGCCTTCCTGCGAAATGATGCTGTTCTTTTGCAGCTCTTCCCAGGTCGAGCCATAGCCGGCGGCCTTGGCAATCCAGAAAATGACCTGCAGGTCGCGCAGGCCGCCCGGCGAGTCCTTGCAGTTGGGCTCCAGGCTGTAAGGGGTTTCGTTGTAGCGGAGGTGGCGTTCCTGCTGCTCGATCTGTTTCGCTTCGCAGAAAACCAGCGGGTCGAGATTGCCGCGCAGGCGCTTCCCGAAGGTCGCGAACAGCTTGGCGTTGCCGGTCAGCAGACGCGCTTCGAGCAAGGCGGTCTGCACCGTGATGTCATTGGCCGCCTCGTTCAGGCAGTCCTGGATGGTGCGGACACTATGACCGATCTCCAGTCCGATGTCCCAGAACGAGCTGATCAGGTGCTCGAGTTTTTCCTGGAGTGCGCCGCTCGCTTCCTGCGGGAGCAGGATCAGCAGGTCGATGTCGGAGGCCGGGTAAAGTTCGCCGCGCCCGTAGCCACCCACGGCAGCCAGGGCCAGGG
>CAIYYE010000245.1 GCA_903930395.1 uncultured beta proteobacterium | reverse complement strand
TAGCTGGCTCGACTCCGGGGCGGGTGCAATCTGCCCGCCTTGGGCCCGGGTTTGGCGCAGGCGTGGCGACTGCGGGGCCGGGATGATCTGGCCCTATCTTTGCCCCAATGTGCCCACAGGCAGCGCAGACGGCGGCCGGCCTCGCGGTGGGTGACGAGTCCGAGGGTGAGTATTGGCGACGTTCGGGGCAAGTTCGCGAAAAACGTCGATATTCGATTGATTCACATCGGGAAATATTGCGGGATGCAGCGATTGGCGCCTGTCTGGTTCGGGATAGGCTCGGCTACGACTGGCAGCCGAAAATGGCCGGTGGAGTTGCTTGTGCCGCATCGGTTCACGGGGCCGACCCGTCGTGGTGTGTTCTTCTGTTAATCCGTAGGTCCCTGGTTCGAGCCCAGGTCGGGGAGCCAAAAATACAAGCAAAAAGCCCAGTTCAAAAGACTGGGCTTTTTGTTTTTCTGGGCTGCCGTAGCTGAATCGTAGCCAAAAATGATAGGGATCAGACCCCCACATTGTTCTCAGCCGGTAGTTATCGAGGCTCTTCAGGGATGGCTTTGCCAAGTTCGGCATTCCAAACCTTGTTGTGAACCAAGCTACGCAAGGACTCCCGCATTTCTGCTGGTAACCGACTTGCACCCTTGAGGACCAGGTTTCCGAGAAGGTCTTCCCGTTCGTTGACTGCGTCGGTGGCGAGCATCGCGGACCCCGGGTTGTCGGACAGGAGTACTTCCAGCAGTTGCTCAGCTTGGCGTATGTCCTTGTCGGATTTTGTTTTCTCACCGACCGGACGCAGCTGGGAAACGGCCAGTTTGTGAAGAGCGAACCTCGCTGGGTCCGGTACTTTTACCGGGATCCCCGCGCTGTTAAGGACCACGGCGTCCTGCGTTTGGTTGAGAAGGTAGTCCATGTAAGGAAGCGGCATTGCATGTACAGAGAAGCGCTCAATGAGCACGGGTGTTCGCTCTGTCGCAGCGTGTTGTGCGGTAAGGAATTCGACCTTGAAGCCGTCAGGGGCAATCAGGTTGAAGGGGGGGGCGCTGGGTAAGAGTTGTGGCGGCCATTTCAGGGCCAGTTCGACGAGCCGAAGATCTTCAGGAATTGAACGCTGGAGGCCGATATCGAGTTCCCGCTCGAGTGAGAAGTCCATGTCGCTTGTTCGCATCAGCGCAGAACCGAAGGACACTCCCAGCATGTTTCCGTAACAAGCGAAGGCAAAGGAACCAACGAGGACGCCGCCGGCGTCAAACAGGCCTGCCTGGCTCATCCGTGACAACAGTTTTGCGGGGCGCCCTGGCTCCAGATGGGCGCCACCTACGCCCAACATGGCGACGAGTCGTTTGCGTGCGTCGCTCAAGCCTGCGGCATCTGATTGCACTGCCCGCCACTGGTCAATTTTTGCCAGCAATTCATCGGATTCCCTACCCAGCGAGATTTGCCGCCGTTGCCCGTCGAGCTGTGGTGTCTGGTAGTACCAGTAGATACCTCCGTTGACGGTTTTTTTGGTGAACGCGCCGCCCGGAGGCAGTCGGCCGGCATCCCCGCAGGCCCTGTCCTTGAGATCGGCATACAAGGTGGCGCAGGTTTCAGAAAGTCGTTTCATGGTGGAATTATATGCACTTAATAAGTAAGTGAGTATAAATTTTGCGCTACCCAGATTTCAATTCCGGGCATTTTTTCTACCTCGCGTCGAGCTTCCATCCCCAGAACAATCGGTATGATCGGGGTCAGCCCCCTATTTCATTGTTATCAAATCGGGCGTCGATGAAATTCCACCGCTGCTGCCAGCCTGGTTCCTCCATTGCCATTTTTGGGGATGTCTTTGGCCTTCGAAGGACAGAATGCTTAAGGGGGAAATAGAGGGAAATAGGGGTAAGACCCCTATTTTTCCATTTAGTCGGTGTAAATAATTCCGCCTCCCTGAATTCTGCTTGCCACTAGGGGTTGTATTTTCTGGCTACAGTGTATATTGCGAACCACATGTCCTATTCCGGGGACAACCAAGGGGGTATTTATGCGCTCGACTGTTGTCTCTCTGACATTGATTTCAATTTGCATGTTCATGGCTGCCGGTTTTTCTCATGCGGATGCGCCAAGCACTGTCAATGCAGTGATGACAGACAGCGTCGCAACAGATCTCGCTGCTTCCAGGCGGGTGGCGATTACGAATGTCATGGTTTCATTTCAGGTTTCTGCGGGTGGTGACAAGACCAATACGAGCGGCATGTTTGCGGCCAAGACGGATGCTTCCAGTACTTTGCAAATGCCCGAGATTGATGCCAAATTGATGGCCGACATCACGGATGATATTCATGCGCAACTCAAGGCTGACCTGGCGGCCAGTGGTTTTGAGGTGATACCGGAGTCGACGGTGCTTGCCAGCCCGGCCTACCAGAAAATGATCGCTGCTGCGGGCATTAGCAACTTTTCGAAATTTGCCAATATGAATGGCGATGTCATCCTGGTCGGGGCGAGTGGCTTGAAGCCTTACCTTCCCTACAATGCCGAGACCGGGAAGTTTGGCATGCCGACAAAAAGCTTGATCAATGGTTGGGTTTCCGGATTCACGAAAAAGAGTTCGACCGAGGGTGGTCCCTCCAGTATTTCCGTCGGTGAAATATATGCGCTACCGGGCCTGGAGGTCGATCTGGCCAAGGAACTGAATGCCAGTCTGGTCAAGGCAACCTATGTGGTGACGCTGGGTTCAGCCAAGGCATCAGTCGACAGGTTTTCCAGCACATCCCACAACAAATACACCGGCAGTGCTTTTGCCCAGGTTGGCCTGATGGCAGGGCAATCCCGCATTGCTTTCCGCACACCCGGGGCCAGCTCCAAAGGCGAATCGGCGCCGGGGGGCTACACGGCTAATTTTGGCAGTAGTGCATCTCCTGCCAAAGACGGCAATGTCGTCATGAGCTTCCGTGAATCACTGGCTGGTGGCACTGATTTTTTCTCGATTGCCACACCGGAGACCAAGGCGAAACCCAGCTTGCTGGGTGCTGCGCTGGGGGCAAGCTTCGGCACCGGGGCTGACGCACAAGCAACTTTTACTGCCTCGATAGCCGACCCTGTGGCCTATCGCACCGAGGTGGTCAGCATGGTAAAAATGGCTCAACGCAACATGCTGGCCCTGGTCAAGCAGTAAGCATGATGCTCGTTGCCTGCCAGGTAGGGGACTGGGGTATCTGGTTTGTAGCGTTTCACGAATTGTCCGCAGCATCAATGCCTTGAGGAAGCTTCTCCTCGCAAAGTCGCTAAATCAACTCTATAAATGGGCTGGGTCGTGATGGAAGAGTTTGAGGTTTTTCCCTGGAATAAAAATCTCGAAACCGGGATCGAGGTAATCGATGATCAGCATCGACAGCTCGTTATCCTGATCAATCGTCTGGCTGCACATCTGGCTGACAAGTCGAGCGAAGTCACCTTGAAAGATGTGTTTGGTGAATTGGCGGCCTATGTCGATTACCACTTTCAGACCGAGGAACAGATCTGGCGCTCGTTCTTTGTCGCTGACCCCTGGTTTGATGCCCATCAGAAAGTGCACGAAGGTTTTATCGAGAAGGTGACGGCTTGGACGCATAGCAGCCAGAACACCAAATCACTCGATGAAATCATTAGCGAGCTGCTTGGATTTCTGACGCACTGGCTGGCCTATCACATTCTCGATAGTGACCGGCGCATGGCCAAAGTTGTAGTCTCCTTGCAGTCCGGGCTGGAGATGGAGGCAGCCAAGAAGCAGGCCGATCTCGAGATGAGCGGCGCCATGAAGGTGCTGATCGATACGGTTCTCGGCATGTATGACAGCCTCTCCGCGCGAACCCTGGAATTGCTGCGTGAGCGGACCGAGCGCCGGCGCGCCGAAGAGGCGCTACGCGCCAGTGAGGAACGCTGGCAATTTGTCCTGGATGGTGCTCGAGATGGTGTCTGGGACTGGAATATCGCCAATGGCGACGTCTATCGCTCGACGGAATCAAATTTCATTCTTGGACTGCTGACCCCAGGTGCTGCCGACGGCGCTGGAAAGATTCACCCGGATGATCTTGACCGGGTTCGTGTCGCGCTTCAGAACCACCTGGAGGGTCGCAGCGATGCCTTCGTCAATGAGCATCGCGTCGTGCTTCCCAGCGGCTTGTGGTCATGGGTGTTGACGCGCGGCAAGGTCACGGCACGCGATGCCAATGGGCGGGCGCTTCGCATGATCGGCACCCATTCGGATGTTACCGAGCGTGAACTGGCGGTGATGTTCTTTCAGAACACCAACGAGGGCATGGTGGTAATCGACCGAGGCGACCGGATTGTCGCGGTCAACCCGGCGTTCCGGCGAATTTCCGGATTCGAGCCAGCGGAATTGCTCGGTCGCCAGATCGGCGATTTATACACGGCAGAGAATGCGCCCGTGCTGCTCGACCTGCTTCACCGAAGCCTGGCGGAGACGGGCTTCTGGTCGGGTGAAATTTGGCTGGCGCATCGGGATGGCGAATCTGCACCGGTGTTTCTTGAGTTCAGTACGGTTCCCAATCCTGACGGCTCGCCCAATTACCGAATCGGTCTGGTTGGCGACTTGTCGGATCAGAAACTGCGCGATGAAACGATCTGGCGCCAGACAAATTTTGATGTGCTGACCGGTCTTCCCAATCGATACATGATGGCCGACCGCCTGAACCAGTATCTTGCGCCATTGTCGCCCTACGGCGAGCGCAGGGTGGCTTTGCTGCTGCTCGATCTGGATCGCCTGCGCGATATCAATACCGTCTATGGTCGCCACGGCGGCGATGCGCTGATCCTCCAGTTATCCGAGCGAATCTCGCAGCGTCTGGGCGATAACGGGATACTCGGCCGTTTGGGGGGGGATGAATTTGCGCTCGTCTTGCCGGGCATTGAGGATATGCAGCAGCTTGATCAATTTGCCCAGGAGGTACTACGGCAATTTGAATCCTCGTTTGCCCTGAACGACGAGGCGCTGTTCATAACGGGCAGCATTGGCATTGCCCTGGCGCCCGACGACGGCAAGGATTCGGAAACCCTGTTCCGTCATGCTGAACAGGCGATGTATCAGGCCAAGGATAAAGGCAGCAACCGCTATGCCTATTACGCCGACTTCATGCAGCAAGCCGCGCAGATTCGGACTCGCCTGGCGAACGAACTTCGCCATGCACTGGCAGCCGGACAACTCTTTGTGCATTACCAGCCCATCGTCGATCTGCGTACGCAGCAAATCGTCAAAGCCGAGGCCTTGTTGCGCTGGCAGCATCCCGAGAACGGTGCAATCAGCCCGGCAAGTTTCATCCCGATTGCCGAGGAGTGCGGCCTGATCAACGAAATCGGAAACTGGGTGTTTCGCGAAGCGGTCACCCAGGCTGCCCGGTGGCGTCGAAAAGTGCCGGATTTCCAGATTGGCATCAACGTTTCGCCAGTCCAGTTCAGAGACAATTATGGGCAAGTCTCGGACGATCCGCATGGCTGGTTCGACTATCTGACCAAACAGGGCCTGCCCGGGGAAATGGTGGTGATCGAAGTCACCGAAGGCGTCATGCTGGTCGATCAACCCCGGGTACTGGAGCGCATGCTGGCCATGCATCAGCGCGGACTGGGCATTTCGCTTGATGACTTCGGTACAGGCTATTCCTCGCTCTCATATCTGCAGCGCTACCCGATCGATTCGATCAAGATTGACCGTTCCTTTGTCATGCATCTCGAAGAAGGTTCCAGCCAGCTTGCCCTATGTGAAGCCATGATCGTCATGGCGCACAAACTCGGTATTGCCGTGGTTGCCGAGGGCATCGAAACGGAAGAGCAAAATCGCCTGCTGGCAGCAGCCGGCTGCGATTATGGCCAGGGATTCCTGTATTCAAAGGCAGTCGATCATGAGGTCTTCAGCGGGCTACTGGCAGGTCTTGTCAAAGCCTGAGCAGAGCCCCCCAATCATTAGGTATTGCGACACACAGCTTCTCTATGCGCCTTCTGGATATATGTTCTGCCCTGGTGGTTATTATTGTCTGGGGGCTCAATTTCATTGTTATCAAATCGGGCGTCGATGAAATTCCACCGCTGCTATTAGGTGCTCTGCGGTTCACGCTGGCAGCCATTCCGATGGTTCTCCTGCTACCGCCGCCGAAGGTTCCACTTCGTCTTTACCTGGCCTACGGCTTGACGATCTCGGTTGGCCAGTTTGCCTTTCTTTTCGTCGCCATCCACATTGGCATGCCCTCTGGCATGGCTTCACTCGTACTGCAATCACAGGTGTTTTTCACCATGTTGCTGGCTGCCTTTTGGCTAAAGGAAGCTTGGCATGGCCATCAACTGGCAGGCCTGATTTTAGCTGCGAGCGGATTGATCATTATTGCCTCCACGCACGGAACGAACATGCCGCTGATGGGTTTTGTTTGCACCTTGATGGCGGCTCTCATGTGGGCTAGCGGCAATATCGTTACCCGGATGATCGCCACCCATGGACCCATCAACCAATTGGCTTTCGTCGCCTGGGCCAGCCTGGTTCCTCCATTGCCATTTTTGGGGATGTCTTTGGCCTTCGAAGGACAGAGTGCAATTGAGCTTGCGCTTGAGAACATCAGTCTGCATGGGCTGTCCGTTATTGCCTATCTGGCCTGGGCTGCTACCTTGCTCGGTTATGGATTATGGACACGGTTGCTGACGCGCTACCCGGCCAATCTGGTAGCACCCTTCAGTTTACTGGTGCCCGTTATCGGACTGTCTGCCGGGTGGCTGATCTACGCCGAAGAACTAAACCCCGCAAATTTGGCCGGTAGCTTCCTGCTCGTTCTCGGCCTGGTTGCGAACCTTTTCGGTGGTCGCTGGCGAACCAGCTTGCGTAATTCAAGTTGATGGGCTGTCTGTGCCGGCTTGGTTACGACATCGAAATCAAGATGAAGCCTGCCTCTCAGGCGAAATCAGTGCTTCGTGCATTCTTCGGCACAGCATTCGCGTTTGCTCTCCGGCGTTCTTCGTCCTTGAACAGCGTCTGAATTTCCAGAATCTTTTCTTCATTGGTGATGAGGATCTCGACGCACTTCGGGTCGAGCTTCCATCCGGATAAGCGCCGCAGCTCGTCAAAGGCCTGCTCATTGGGCCAGGCATGCTTGTAGGGGCGTTGCGATGTGAGGGCGTCGAAGACGTCGGCGACGGCGACGATGCGGGCTTCGATGGGAATTTCTTCACCTTTCAGGCCTTTGGGGTAGCCGCTGCCATCGATGTTTTCGTGGTGATATTCGGCGATGTTGCCGATCATCGAGACAAAGGCTGACTGGTCGAGGTTGAAGTTTTCCATCATGGTATTGACGATTCCACGGCCCTGGATGGTGTGGGTCTTGATGATCTCGAATTCGTTCGGGGTGAGTGCACCCGGCTTGCGCAGGATGTTGTCCGGGATGGCAATCTTGCCGACGTCGTGCATGGGCGCAAACCAGAAGATGGCTTCGACCAGTTCGTCGCTCAAGCCGTAGTCTGCAGCGACTTCGTTGGCAATCAGGCGGGAGAAGCGAGCCATGCGCTCAAGGTGCGCCCCGGTTTCAGGGTCTTTGTGCGTGGACAGGAAGGCCGCAGTTTTCAGGGCACCGCGCAGGGTCTTGACCTGGTTGAGTTCGACGCTGATGAGCAGGGAGATAAGCCGCGCGATCATGTCTAGGTAGGCCAGGCTGTCTTCATGGAAGCAGCCTGACAGGCGGGAGTTGAAGAATACGAATCCGGTCAGCTGTTCGTCCTGGAACATCGGGACGGTATAGCTGGCGCGGTAGCCATGGGCGTTGATGCGCTTGGCGTGCTCCTGGGGGCTGTTTTCGAAGATGGTCAGATCGTTGATCAGCCGTGGCTTGCCATCGAGCGATATGCGGTACAGTGACCGCGCGTCGCGGAGTCTGCATTCATAATGGGGCAGGGGGTTTTCGCCATCTGTGCTGTGGGCGAAGGTTTTCAGCGAGTCGGCCCTGGCGTCATAGACGGCGACGCCGATGCGATGGATGAAGCTGCATTTTTGGCGGACCACCTGATGAATGAACGTGATTTTGTCGGAGATCGATAATTTTTTATTCAGTTCGTTCAACAGATCCGGATGATTGCAATCAATTTTGATGGTCATTCCATCACCTCTCTGTATGAGCCTGATGTCCCACTGTATAGGCTGGATGGCTCATCGTCGTCACCCCGTGGGGTGATGAATGCACTTAATTGATCACATATAATTCAGTCACTTGGAATGTAATTTCACGAATTGGCCCAATGACGATAAATCCCACCGGCCATGCCGAAATAGATCAGCAGCACGAACTGCTCGATAGCACGGTCGCCCAACTGGCGAGCTTCTGTGCGGAAGCGGAACATCATCCCGACGCCACCTGTGATGGCTGCGATGTGCTCAGGCAGAAACATTGCCGCGACGTCCTTGCCGCTATTTGCAGGGAGCTTGCGGCTTTTCTCGGCGGCCATTTCGCCTACGAGGAAAAAATGATGGAATTGCTGCCGGCAACGCCCAGTTGCCAGTTGCATGTCAAGGCCCACAAGGCTTCCCATGAGGGTGTCGTCAGGCAATTAAAAAAGCTCGCGCTGCGGGCCGAAACCGAAAGTCTGCGGGGTATCGGGGCCTTGATCTGGCAAATCGTCGGGGATTGGCTGGGCGATCACAGCACGCTGTTTGATACGCGCCTGGTTCGCCTGGGTAAATCCGACCGGCCCAAGATCGATTTTGATAGCGAATTGGTCAACATGCTTGATCAGCATGTCTTTCCGAATCGTCCTACGCGGTCAAAAGCCTCAACCAGCGCGGCAGTGAGGGGTAAAAGGCTGGAGGTTCGCGGACGCTTCGAGTCGCTATCGACAGCGCAACGCCGGGTTTTCTGGCTCGTCGTCAGTGGCAAGCCAAACCGTGAGATTGCCAGTTCGCTGGAGGTCTCGATCAACACCATCAAGACCCACCGTGCCGCCGTTTTTCAGAAGATGGATGTGAAGTCGGTGCTTGAACTGGTCAAGGTGGCCGACGTTCTTCGGTGATTGCTGTTTGCGGTTGCTGAGGCAGGGATTGACCCTGGTTGCCATCATTCAGCCGGTCCCAGCACACCCAGTGCCCGCAAGCCGATCTTGCCCGGCGTTCCGAGTTGTCCCAGCCGCCGCCAACACAGAGGCCTTCTGAGGTTTCTGATTCGATGATAACGGTTCCCGCCTGTTCACCGGCTTGTCGCCAGCCGCGCCAGTGTTCGCAGCTGGCGCAGCGTTTGCGGTCGACAGCCTGGGTCAGCAAGTTTTCGCGGACTTGCAGGCGGCGATGGATTGGGTGGCGGGGACGACCGGGCCACCGGCGCCTATCCAGCCCTTGATGCCGGCCTTGACGTTATAGACCGTGGTGTAGCCGGCCTGTTGCGAGAGAAACTGGCTGACGGCCCTGGTCCGGTTGCCGGTGCGGCAGATGACGATGACCGGTTCGTTGGCCTTGGCGTATGGCTTGACCTTCTCCAGCCAGCCGGCAGCGTCGGCGCGGCCTTTTTCGTCGAAGAAGGTGAACAGCTTGCTGCCGGACACGATGCCAGTTTCTTCCCATTCCGATTGCAGCCGAATGTCGACGACCGGGACGCCGCTTTTGCTCAGCTTGTCGAGCTGGGCGTTGTCGATGTCGATGACTTCGGCGTGGGCGAAGCCGGTGGCGGCAAGCAGGCAGGCAAGAAGCAGTTGGCGCATGGTAATTCCGTTCATCAGAAAACGCTGATTATAAACTTGATGTCCGATAGGGTGATTGACCGCTTCGTAGCCCGCCGGGTTCCCGTCCTCGTGGGATAATCCAGCCTTTTTCCGGGGCAGTCATGGCGCTCAAATCCACCATCTTCAAGGCTGAATTGCAGCTTGCCGATCTTGATCGCTCGCATTTTGGCGACTACACGCTGACCATCGCCCGTCATCCTTCGGAAACCGATGAGCGGATGATGGTCCGTTTGCTGGCTTTCGCGCTG
Organism: uncultured beta proteobacterium; assembly: GCA_903930395.1. Classification (GTDB taxonomy): domain Bacteria; phylum Pseudomonadota; class Gammaproteobacteria; order Burkholderiales; family Rhodocyclaceae; genus Azonexus. The sequence continues at coordinate 5,154 of CAIYYE010000245.1, read as the reverse complement.
AATGCCTCTGAAACGCTGACTTTCGGGCGCGGCCTGTCGGCGACCGAGGACGAGGCCGATCTGCAGGAACTTGACCCGACGGGCAGTATCGAGCGCTGGGTCGATGTTGGCCTGCCCGATGAAAAGGCCATACGCCGTGCCTGCAACCGGTCGCGGCACGTCATGGTGCTGAGCTATGGCGGTCGGTCGGCCGACATATGGTGGCAGCAAACGCAGGGCAAGGTTGCGGGGCAGAAGAATCTGCGAGTGCTGTCGCTGAGTGTGGAGGAGGGCAAGGCACTGGCCAGCCTGGCCGAACGTGGCATGCGCCTGCAATGCACGATTCAGGATGGGCTGATCTGGCTGGGCGGCGATCAGGGGCACGTCGAAATTTCGCCAAAGCTGCTGTTTGGCGACGACGCCCCCTAGCCAGCGCCTGATTACAGGATGACGGTGATTTCCTCGCGCCGGACCAGATCCTGTTCCATCTGCAGGCCGTCGATATCGAGGGCGTCATGCGCTGCCAGCAGGCCGACCGGGTGGCCTGCTTCATCGACGACGGGGATGTGCCGGAAGCCGCCTTCGTACATGAGGTGCAGCGCGTGGCCGAAGGGTTTGTCCAGCCCGACACTCTGAACATTGCGGGTCATGATGGTGCTCACGGCCGTATTGGCCGGGTCGCAACTGTTGGCGACGGCACGAAAAACGATGTCGCGCTCGGTACAGATGCCGACGAGTTTCTTCTTGTTAACCACCAGAATTGCCGATGAATGCCACTCTTTCATGATGATCGCGGCTTCGCGCACGGTGGTGCCGGTTCCTGTGGTCGGAAACGGCCTTCCTTGAATAACTTCACTGACCAGGCGGTTTGGCATAGGGTGTCCTTTCGCTTCGGGTTAAGTTCATTGCAGGACTTCTTGGGACAGGAACATCCCCCCTAAGTTCAGGCGCAATTTCCTAACGGCGGACGAGATTCCAGACGAACTCGGCGCCGGCCGAGAGCAGGTCTATGGCATCGATAATTCCGGCGTTGTCGGGTTCCCGCTTCAGGCGCTTCTGCCGGGATATTTCGCGTTCGCGCATGACGATGGCGTCGCCGAGCAATTCGACATCGCGGGTCGTGCGGCGCACTTCAGCTTGCTGAAACCGGCTCAGTGCCTGTTCGACGGCGCCGGGGTCGAGAATGGTGATGGGCGCCCGGCAATGGCTGCAGGCGTGCTCCTTGCGGATATCGACGGGGGCGCCGCAGCCCATGCAGCGGATGATGCCGACCTTGGCCGAGAGTTCATCGATTTCGGCCGGATTGAGTTGCCGGACGAAACCTTTTTCGATCATGAACTGGGCAAAAGTCGTGAAACGACCATGCTTTTGCAGGCAGCGGTGGTAGTTGAACTTGCCGCCATGCTTGGCCACGTCCAGGCCATGGAGCAGGCGCTCGTGGCAGCGCGGGCATTTGAGCGGGTCGCTCAAGGGCGTGCGCTGATCATCCTGATGTTCGTGCAGCAGCTTGAAGAGCTCGATGATGCCGCCCGGTGTGATCTGGATGCTCTCGAATTCGTCGAACCAGATGCCCTGGCAGTTGAAGCAGAGATCAAGTTCGACACTGCCGTGCGTCTGTCGCTCGAAGGTCTTGCGGACCATCGTCTGGCGGCAGGAAGGGCAGTGGGTCGGGCTTTTCATGCCGGGCGGATGGTGCCGAGGTTGAGCTTTACGCCTTTCTTCATCTTGCCGACCACATGCATTTCGCAGGCCTTGCAGTCGAACTTGAGGATCAGCTTTTCGCTGCCGTTGATCAGCGTCATTGGGTCCGGCTTGAGGTGTTTGACCTCTTTCGGGCAGAGATTGAAGCTGTAGCGCAGGCAGTGGCGGGTGATCATCAGCGAAACCATGCCCTTTTCGCTGCCCGTTTCGTAGGCTTCCTCGATCAGCTTGACGCCGTGCTTCTCGTAAAACTGGCGGGCGCGGGCGTTGAAGACATTGCCGAGGTAGGTCAGTTCTTCCTGCGGATAGGGGGCCGGGTTTGCGGCCGGTGCGGCGCGGGGCGGGCGGGGATGGCTGGCAATGCGGGCTGCGTCGAGCTTTTCGGTAGCCTCGCGGCGCAGTGCGTTGATGGCGCTGACCGGGAGGAACCAGGCTTGCGACAGGCTGAGTTCGAGCGGCTTGGCGAGAAACATGGTGTTGCCGAATTTGCCGAGGTTTTCGGCGAGCTTGGCGAGCGCCGATTCCGGGTTCTGGGCCACTGGCCAGCCGGATTTCGGCCCGATTTCGTGGGTGGCGCTTACGGTGACGCCGTCCTCGTCGGTCAGGGTCAGGGTCAAGCCGGTATCGGTTTCGGCCAAGGCTGGCTTGATCGAAATGCGGCGCTCGGCCGACTCCTTTTCAAGCGCCCGCTCGAATTCCTGGTCGCGATTGCGGAAGAGGGTGGCGCCAGCGGTCAGTTCTTCGGGCATTTCGGCCGGAAAAAGGGTCAGGCCATCGGCGCGGTTGATGCGCATGCCGACGACTTCGCCCTGGCCATTGTAGAAACAGACGCCGTCACCGTTGTTGAAAGGCTTTTCGGCATTGACCGTAAAGCAGCCATCGCCAATATCGACCACCTCACCGATCAATTCGCCAACAAAGGCCGGCGAATCGAACGCGCCGATGTCGTCCTGGCGATCATGGGCGAAATAGTCGGTATAGCCACGGTTGAAGGTCTTGTCCGGCTGCGGCGTGAAGGTGTAGGTGCTGCGGCCACTCGAGGCGCGGCTATATTCCGGGTGCTCGGCGATGATGGTGTCGAGCAGGCGGCGATAGTGGGCCGTGATGTTCTTGACGTAGCTGAGGTCTTTCAGCCGGCCCTCGATCTTGAAGGAGCAGACCCCGGCGCGGATCAGGTCGAGCAGGTTGTCGCTCTGGTTGTTGTCCTTCATCGAGAGCAGGTGCTGGTTCTCGGTGATCGTCTTGCCCTTGTCGTCGACCAGGGTGTAAGGCAGGCTGCAGGCCTGTGAACACTCGCCGCGATTGGCGCTGCGCCCGGTGTGGGCCTGGCTGATGTAGCACTGGCCACTGAACGCAACACAGAGGGCTCCGTGAACAAAATACTCCAATGAAACATTTGTTTGAGAAGATATCTTAATAATTTCGTTTAAGCTGCATTCACGCGCCAGAACGACCTGCGAGAAGCCGACGTCTTCAAGAAACTTCACCTTGTCGGGATTGCGGTTGTCGGTCTGCGTGCTGGCGTGGAGCTGGATGGGCGGCAGCTCGAGTTCAAGCAGGCCCATGTCCTGGATGATCAGCGCATCGGCGCCGGCCTCATACAGTTGCCAGGCCAGTTGGCGGCTGCCCTCGAGTTCATCGTCGTGCAGGATGGTGTTGAGTGCGACAAAGACCTTGGCCCGATAGCGGTGGGCAAAATCACAGAGGCGCTTGATATCGGCGACGTCGTTGCCCGCTCCGTAGCGGGCGCCAAAGGCCGGGCCGCCGATATAGACGGCATCGGCGCCGTGCTTGATGGCTTCGATGCCGAAATCGGCATTCTTGGCCGGGGCGAGGAGTTCGAGAGGGTGTTGAATGCGGGTCATGGCGCCTTAGTACGTGAAACGCGGGGCGAGTTCTTCGAGATTGAATTCTCGCAGGATCGCTTCGGCCCGTTCGCGGGCGTTTTTTCGGGCTTGGCCCCGTTTGCTGGCGATGATCAGCTCGTTTTTCATCGAATGTTCCCAGCCGACCAGTTCGGTCACCGTCACGTCGTAGCCATGCGACTCCAGCAACAGGCAGCGCAGGACGTTGGTCAGGTGGCTGCCGAGTTCGCGGGTGTGGATGGGGTGACGCCATAACTCGGCGAGCGGCTTTTGCGACAGCGATTCATTTTTGCGCGCCCGCATGGTGGCGGCGACCTCAGCCTGACAGCAGGGGACGAGGACCATGTGTTTGGCGTTCTTGCTCAGGGCGAAACGGATGGCGTCGTCGGTTGCCGTGTTGCAGGCGTGCAGGGCGGTGACGACATCGATGCGGGCAGGCAATTCAGGGGCGGTCAGCGAGTCCTCGACCGTGCAGGCGAGGAAGCGCATGCGCTCGAAACCAAGCCGGGCGGCCAGAACCTGTGATTTATCGACGAGTTCGGCCCGCGTTTCGATACCGATGATCTCGCCGCTGTCGCGTCCCTTGAGGTAGAGGTCGTAGAGGATGAAACCGAGGTAGGACTTGCCGGCGCCGTGGTCGACCAGCGTTTCGGCGCCTTCGAGCAGGGGTTCGATGAACTGGTAGAGGTGATAGACCTGCTTGAGCTTGCGCCGCGTATCCTGGTTGAGCTTGCCGTCGCGGGTCAGGATGTGGAGTTCCTTGAGCAGTTCGATGGACTGCCCGGGACGGATTTCAGGAATCTCGGCGGAGGTGTTTGGCTTCTTCATGGGGCGACATTATCGCATTCAAACTTCTATCACTTTCGTGTCAACCGAATCAAAACTGCATCGTTATTAGGCACATGGTGTGCAAACACCGCATATAAACGGAGAGAGATAAATGGGCAGTCTGAGCAACGAATCCTTCGAGCAATTCCTGGATTCCCTGAAGAAAGCCGGTATTACCATTTCCAACGAAGTCGAACTGCGTGAGCGCCTGGCTGAAGCTCAACGCTGGCGTTTTGCTTTCCAGACCCTGGCCGCCAATGGCAAGCTGATCGGTATCAGCTTCGAAGATCATTCCGAAGGCCGCAACGAAGCCGAAATCACCCGTGCTTTCAACGAATTCCAGTTTTCCGAGAAGTCCAAGGCGGTGTTCTCCGCCAATCTCAAGCACTGAGATTCAAGGTTTCAGCCTTCCACATCGGTGGGGGGAAGAAAAAAGACGGGCGCCTCAAGGCGCCCGTTTTGCGTTGACTGTCGCGTTCCAGCCGATTCATCCCGGCTCAGGCAAAAAAATGGCCGGAACAGAAATTCCGGCCATTTTTGTTTAGCGCGTGATCGGCTTGTAGCGAATCCGCTTCGGCTTGGCACCTTCTTCGCCGAGGCGCTTCTTCTTGTCTTCCTCGTATTCCTGGAAGTTGCCGGTGAAGAAATTCCACTGTGAATCGCCTTCGGCCGCCAGGATGTGGGTGCAGATGCGGTCGAGGAACCAGCGGGCATGGGAGATGCCCTTGGCGCAGCCGGCGAATTCGAGCAGGGCATCTTCCAGCGCACGTAGTGTTTCGCC
>CAIYYE010000244.1 GCA_903930395.1 uncultured beta proteobacterium | reverse complement strand
GACATCAAGCTGCTGCTCAGCGAAAAACCCCGTGCCCTCGGCCTCGCCGTCCCCGGCCTGCCCCAGGGCGCTCCCGGCCGCGAATTCTCCAATCCGACCTGCGAAACGGCCTGCACCATGCTCGACAAGGAAGGCGTCGAACAGACCGTACGCCGCGAATTTTTCGAGACCTTTCTCATCGACCGCAAGGGCAAGCCCTCACGCTTCGCCCGGCACTGAACGGCAAGGCCGATCAGGGTCGCAAAAAATCCCGATACATGTTTTCCGCCCAGGCGACATCCTCGCCAGCCGGGTTGGGTTCGCGGGTCTGCTTGACCTGCTGCATGAGGAAACCGTCGCCGCGTTGCCGGTAGCTGGCCTCGATGCGGAGATGCTCAAGCGGCTCGACGCTACTCACCACATGGCAAACACTCTCCGGCAGCAGCGCCGGGAAGCGTTGTCCGGTGGCGCGGGCAGCGATCTGGCGGGCGACGATGGCGCCCATGCGAGTGGCGACATGGCCGGTTTTCGGGTAATGGCCAAAAAGCGGCGAGGCGAGGCCGGCGGCATCGCCGATGATAAAAACCCGCTCGTCGGCCGCGCTGCGAAACCCCAGTTCTCCCTGCTCGGCCCAGCCGGTGGCCCTGCCGCTGTCGTCCTGGCGAATCAGCCCGGCCTGCCAGATGAGGTCAGCGGCTTCCTGCGGCGGACTGAGCAGGGCCTCGTCGAAGCGGATTTCATCAATGTCGGTCGTCACCGTCCGGCGCGCCACATCGACCTGGCGGACCTTGGCGTGGTCGAGGTAGGTGATCTGGTCCTTGAAGCGATCGAGCAGGATGGATTTGAAGGCCGGCATCAAGGGATTGGGGTCGATGATGACCAGCTTGCCCGGAATCTTCTGCGTCTTGAGCCACCAGGCGATCAGCATCGCCCGCTCGTAGGGTGCCGGCGGGCATCGGTAGGGGGCTGGCGGAATGGTCATCAGGAGGTCGCCCCCCTTGAAACCAGCAAGGCGCTTTTTGAGCCCGGGCAGATCGGCAGCGGAGAACATGGCGCCGGAATGGCGCTGGCGCAGTTCGGCCACAGCCTGCGGATCATGGAGTTGCCAGGCGGCAAAGTTTTCACGAATGCCGGGGGCCAGTACCAGCCAGTCGTAAGGCAGGCGGCCGCTACTGGTCGTCACCGTACGCTGGGCGCGATCGATGCCCTCGACACTGGCCTGCACAAAGCGATAGCCCCAGGTCGCTGCGACCCCGGCGTAGTCATGCCGGGCCATGGCCGATGCAGCGGGATCAACCAGCCAGCGGTTGCTCAGGGCAAACGACATAAAGGCCGGCTGACGATCGACGAGTACCACGTCAAGATCGGGCGCCAGGCGCCGCAGATGACTGGCTGCCGAGAGTCCGCCCCAGCCACCGCCGACAATGACGACCCGCTCGCCAGCGGCGCGCAGCGGCCGGACCAGCGGCAGCAGGCCAGCCGCAAGCAGGAATTGGCGGCGACCGGGTTTCATTGGTAGCGCAGGGCCTCGATGGGGTCGAGCTGTGCCGCCTTCTGGGCCGGATACCAGCCGAAAAAGATGCCGACGCCGGCCGCCACGGCAAAGGCGATGAGCGCGGCGCTGCCCGACACGACAATGACCATGCCGGTGAAGACGTTGATGCCGAGTGCCACGGCCAGCCCGATGAGCAGGCCGAGCAGGCAACCAGCGAAGGAGATCATCACGGCTTCGAGCAGAAACTGGCTGAGGATATCCTTCTGCCGCGCGCCGATAGCCATCCGGATGCCGATTTCACGGGTCCGCTCGGTGACCGAGACGAGCATGATGTTCATGATGCCGATGCCGCCGACGAGCAGCGAAATCGACGCGATGGCGCCAAGCAGGATGGACATGGTGCGCGTCGTTTCCGCCTCCGATTCCGCCGCCGCCGAGAGGTTGCGCATGAAGAAATCGTCGGGCATGCCGTCGCGCAGGCGGTGACGCTGGCGGAGCAGGCTGGTCACGCTCTCCATCACTTTCGGCATGGTCTCGGCCGAGTCAGACTGGACCATGATCATCCGCACCGAGCCCAGGAAGGGCGTACCGAAAACCTTGCGCTGGGCGGTGCTCAGCGGAATGATCACGGTGTCGTCCTGGTCGCGGCCGTCGAGATTCTGGCCCTTGCTGCCAAGCACGCCGATGACGAGGAAGGGATTCTGCTGGATACGCATGGTCTTGCCGACCGGATCATCGGCGCCGAAGAGATTTTCGGCGACCGTCTTGCCGATGATCGCCACGCGCGTCGATGAACGCACGTCGGAATCGCCAAAGCCGGCGCCGTTGACGATGCTCCAGGCGCGCGCATCGAGGAAGGGCGGCGTCGTGCCGATCACCTGCGAACTCCAGTTCTGTGCGCCATAGACCAGTTGCCGGGTGCCCTGATGGGTCGGCGCGACATTGACGACGCCATCGAGCTCGGCAATCGCCTCGGCATCGGCGACATTGAGCGAAGGCGCCCCGGCTGAACCGCTGCGTACCCCGGCCGCCGTGAAGGAGCCGGAAAGGACGATGAAAAGATTGGAACCCATCGTGCTGATGGTTTGCTGCACGGCGTACTGGGCGCCCTGCCCGATGGCCATCATGATGACCACGGCGCCGACGCCGATCACCATGCCGAGCATGGTCAGCGCCGTGCGCAGGCGGTTGGCGCCCATCGCCAGCCAGGCTTCGCCGAGCATCGCCTTCAGCATGTTACCGACTCCGCCACGGTCTTTACGTCGCTGACGATTTCGCCATCGAGGAACCTCACCTGGCGCTTGGCATGCGCCGCGATGTCCTGCTCGTGCGTAACGAGCACAATCGTGATGCCCTCGGCGTTGAGTTCCCCGAACAGGCGCATGATTTCCTCGCTGGTATGGCTGTCGAGGTTGCCGGTCGGCTCGTCGGCGAGGATCAGGCGCGGCTCGTTGACGAGCGCCCGGGCAATCGCCACACGCTGCTGCTGGCCACCGGAAATGCGGTTGGGCAGCGATTCGGCATACTGGCCGAGGCCGACCTTGCCGAGCAACTCACGCGCCTTCGCCTGCCGCGTTTCCTTGTCGATGCCGGCATAGACCAGCGGCAGCGCGACGTTGTCCTGCAGGCTCATGCGCGGTAGCAGGTTGAAGCCCTGAAAAACGAAACCCAGGGTCCGGTTGCGCAGGATGGCCAGGGCGTCCTTGTCCATCTGCGCGACATTCCGGCCGGCCAGGAAGTAATCGCCCAGGGTCGGCGTATCGAGGCAACCGAGCAGGTTCATGAAGGTCGACTTGCCGGAACCGGACGGCCCCATGATGGCGATGTATTCGCCGGGCAGAATGTCGAGATTGACGCCCTTCAGCGCCGGGAACAGGCCCGCCGCCGTTGCGTAGGACTTGCCCAGGCCAACGACCCGGATGACTGACTCCATGATCAGAACATCCGCATGCCGACGCTGGACGGCTTGCCCACAGTGCCACCGCCGTTCTCGCCGGTGACGATGCGGTCACCCTCCTTGAGTTCGCCTGCGACGATTTCGGTATTGCGGTTGTCGGTGATGCCGAGCTGGACGCTGACCGGCTTGACTTCGTCGCCAGCCAGCACATAGAGCATGCCGCTCTGGCCGTCGCGCTTCTTGCCCTTGCCGCCGCCGGCCCCGGGAGCCGGCGCGGCGCCATTTGGTGCGGGCGTCTTTTGTCCATTTTCTGTCTTCTTGTCACCCGCATCGGCCGGCTTGAAGCGCAGCGCGGCATTCGGCACGAGCAAAACACCCTCGCGCTTCTGTACGCCGATATTGACGTAAGCCGTCATGCCCGGCAGCAAGACCTGCTCCGGATTGGCCACATTGATGCGCACGTTGTAGGTCACGACATTCTGCTGGTTGGTCGGATTCAGGCGTATCTGCTGCACCTCGCCGGAAAAACTGCGACTCGGAAAGGCATCGACGGTGAAGCGTGCCTTCTGGCCCTCGCGGATATTGCCGATATCAGCCTCGGCAAAGCTCGTGTCGATGCGCATTTCGGACAAATCCTGCGCAATCTTGATCAGCATCGGGGTCTGGAAACTGGCCGCCACCGTCTGGCCGAGATCGACGACACGGTCGATGACCACGCCGTCAACCGGCGAGCGGATCACCGTGAAGTTGAGATTGGCCCGGTCACGCTCGTTCTGTGCCTTGGCCAGTGCCAGTTGCGCCCGGGCCGATTTGAGCGCCTGGCTGGACTGGTCGTATTCCTGCTTCGAGACGTATTCCTGGGCAAGCAGCGCCTTCATCCGCACTTCG
>CAIYYE010000243.1 GCA_903930395.1 uncultured beta proteobacterium | reverse complement strand
GCCTGCCTTGCCGCAGCTCAAGGACGAGCTCGACGAACAACTGCTGCCGATCTTCCTCGAGGAAGCTGTCGATCTGACGCGTGACCTGACCACACAGGTCCGTGCCTGGCGGGGCGATCTGGCCGGCGCCACGGCGCCCCGGGCGATTGCCCGATTGCTGCATACCTTCAAGGGCAGCGCCCGCATGGCCGGGGCGATGAATCTAGGCGAAGAAACGCACCGGCTTGAAGCCCGTGTTGAAGAGGCGCTGCATGCCGGTCATGCGACGGCGGCCTTCGTCGATGAAATTGAAACCGGCTGCGATGCCCTCGATCAGGCGGTTGAACGTCTGCGCGCCGGCCCGCAGGAAGTCCTTCCCGAAGCAGCTCCGGAAACGCCCGTCGAGACGACGGGATTTGCCCCCGTTGCAGTCCAGCCCGTCACGCTTGAAAGCGATGGCGATGCCGAGTCTGTCGGCCAACGTGCGACCCTGCGTGTGCGCGCTGACCTCATTGACCGTCTGGTCGGCGAGGCCGGCGAATTGTCGATTGCCCGCGCCCGTATCGAAGGCGAAATGCGCAGCCTCAAAGGCTCGATGCTCGAACTGACGGAAAACGTCATTCGCCTGCGTCGCCAGTTGCGCGAAATCGAAATTCAGGCCGAAACGCAGATTCAGGCCCGTGTCGCCCAGACGCCGGACAGCGAGGTCGATTTCGATCCGCTCGAACTCGACCGCTTTACCCGCTTCCAGGAACTGACCCGCTTCATGGCCGAGTCGGTCAATGACGTGGCGACCGTCCAGCAGAGCTTGCTCAAGAACCTCGATGACGCCAATGCGGCGATTCTCGCCCAGTCGCGCCTCAATCGCAGCCTGCAGCAGGAACTCATGAGCGTCCGCATGGTGCCGTTCGCCAGCCAGACCGAGCGCCTCTACCGGATTGTCCGGCAGAGCGCCAAGGAAGTCGGCAAGCGGGCCAATCTCGACATCGTCGGCGGTCAGGTCGATATCGACCGCTCGGTGCTCGACAAGATGCTGGCGCCGATCGAACACATGCTGCGCAATGCCGTGACGCACGGTATCGAAAGCCGCGACGAACGCCTGGCCGCGGGCAAGTCCGAAGCTGGCGAAATCGTCGTCAAGCTGGCTCAGGAAGGCAATGAAATCATCTTGTCGATGAGCGACGACGGCAAGGGCCTTGATCTTGCCCGCATCCGCGCTCGGGCCGAGGCTATGGGCCTGCTCGAGCCGGGCCAGGCGGTCGACGAATCGACGCTCTTTGAATTCATCTTCATGCCCGGTTTCTCGACGGCGACGGAAGTGACCCAACTGTCCGGCCGCGGCGTCGGCATGGACGTCGTCAAGTCGGAAGTCGGTGACATCGGCGGCCGCATCGAAATCCTTTCCCAGCCGGGCCAGGGCACCACTTTCCGTCTCTATCTGCCGCTCACGCTGGCGGTTACCCAGACCCTGCTCATCCGGGTCGGCCATCATCTCTACGCCGTCCCCTCGACGATGATCGAGCAGGTCAAGGAAATGAAGGAAAAGGGACTTGCCGCCGTCCGCGAAAAGGGCGAGGTTGAATGGCAGGGGCTCCACTATCCCTTCCATTTCCTGCCGCATCTGCTCGGCGACATGGCGGCCGTGCCGGAGGCGCATCGCCAGTACTGGGTGCTGCTGCTGCGTTCAGGTTCGCAACGGGTCGCTGTGCTCGTCGATGAACTCAAGGGCAACCAGGAAGTCGTCGTCAAGAACATCGGTGCCCAGCTTGCCCGCGTCGTAGGTATCGCCGGCGCCACGGTGCTCGGCGACGGCAAGGTCGTGCTGATTCTCAATCCTGTCGCGCTGGCCAGCCGGCTCAGCGGCGCGCACCAGCCGATGGGCGCCCCGTCGATG
>CAIYYE010000242.1 GCA_903930395.1 uncultured beta proteobacterium | reverse complement strand
CGTCCCCAAGCTCGTCTCGCACCTCCACCTGCCGGTGCAGGCTGGGTCCGACCGCGTGCTGGCCGCCATGAAGCGCGGCTACACGACGCTCGAATACAAGTCGATCATCCGCAAGCTGCGCGCCGCACGGCCCGACATCTCGCTGTCGTCCGACTTCATCGTCGGCTTCCCCGGCGAGACGGACGAGGATTTCGAGAAGACCATGAAACTGATCGACGAAGTCGGCTTCGACAGTTCCTTCTCCTTTGTGTACAGCCCACGCCCGGGCACCCCGGCGCTCGAACTCGACGATGCGACGCCGCCCGAAGTGAAGTCGGCCCGTCTGCTCCGCCTGCAGAAGCGCATCGACGAACAGGCCCAGGTGATCAGCCAGGCCATGGTCGGCAGTATTCAGCGCGTTCTGGTCGAAGGCACCTCCAAGAAGGATGTGCATGAGCTGGCCGGGCGTACTGACAACAACCGCATCGTCAATTTCGCCGGCGGGTCTGGCAACAGCGCACGCTTGATCAACACATTCGTCGACGTCCGCATCACCTCTTCCCTGGCGCACAGCCTGCGAGGCGAAATTGTCATCCGCGAAGACTGAGCGGGCGCCCAGGACCAAGCCCGTCGCCATCGCCCTGGCGCCGGTCGATAACGTCCTGCTGGCCAATCTGTGCGGTCCACTCGACGAGAATATCCGGCAGATCGAAACCGGTTTTGATGTCGTCATCAAGCGCCGCAATGAACGCTTTTCGATTACCGGCGACAAGGCCAGGCTGACCGCCGATGCCCTCCTGCACTTTTACGGCATGGCCCGCCAGGCGCTGAGCGTCGACGAAATCCAGCTCGGCCTGATTGAATTGCTCAATGCGCCGGTCCGCCGCCTTTCGCGCAAGGCCGAAGGCCCGGTCGACGGGCCGCAACTGATCACGCGCAAGACCGAATTGCACGGCCGCACGCCACGTCAGGTTGAATACCTCAAGCACATCCAGGAACACGACATCACCTTCGGCGTCGGCCCGGCCGGCACCGGCAAGACCTATCTCGCCGTCGCTTCTGCCGTCGATGCCTTCGAGCGCGATCTGGTCGAACGCATCATCCTGACCCGCCCAGCGGTCGAGGCCGGCGAACGCCTCGGCTTTCTGCCCGGCGACCTGACGCAGAAGATCGACCCCTACCTGCGCCCGCTTTACGACGCGCTCTATGACCTCATGGGCGCCGACCGCGTCGCCAAGCTCTATGAAAAACGCGCCATTGAAATCGCGCCGCTGGCCTTCATGCGTGGCCGCACGCTAAATCACGCCTTCATCATCCTCGATGAGGCGCAGAACACGACGCCGGAGCAGATGAAGATGTTCCTGACCCGCATCGGCATCGGCGCCAAGGCCGTCGTCACCGGCGACATCACCCAGATCGATCTGCCCAAGGGCCACAAGAGCGGGCTCAACGAGGCCATCAGCATCCTCAAGGGCGTGCGCGGCCTGGCCTTTACCCATTTCAAGAAGGAAGACGTGGTGCGCCACCCGCTGGTCGCCCGCATCGTCGAAGCCTATGAATCCCACCAAACGCCTTAATCTCTCCGTGCAATATGCCTGTAACCGGGAGGGGCTACCCTTGCGGACGGACTTCGTGCGCTGGGCGCGCGCGGCACTGGTCGGCGGCGGCGAAATCACCATCCGCCTGGTCGATGCCGACGAAGGCCAGGCGCTGAACAAGGAATACCGCGGCAAGGACTACGCGACCAACGTGCTGTCTTTTCCGTATGACAGCGAGCCGGTGGTCATGGGTGACTTGGTCATCTGCCCGAGCGTCGTCGCCCGCGAGGCGGCGGAGCAAAACAAGGCGCTGGCCGCTCACTACGCGCACCTGACGGTGCATGGTATGCTGCATTTACAGGGCTGGGATCACGAAAACGACGCTGATGCCCAGGCGATGGAAGACGAAGAAAGGGAGATTCTCGCCGCGATGGGTTATCCAGATCCTTATTTGGGTAACTGAGCGGTTTAAACATCATGGACAGTGACAGTAAACCGAGTTTCATTGAACGACTGACTTCCCTGCTGCTGCGCGAACCTGACGACCGCGAGCAACTGCTAGAAATCCTGCATGGCGCCTACGAGCGCAACCTGATGGACGCCGATGCGCTGACCATCATCGAGGGCGCGCTCGCCGCCTCCGACACCCGCGTCACCGATGTCATGATCCCGCGCGCCCAGATGGACGTCATCGACGTCGACGATCCGCTCAGCGAAATCGTCCCCGTCGTCATCGAGGCCGCCCACTCCCGCTTTCCGGTCGTCGATGGCGACCGCGACAAGGTGCTCGGCGTCCTGCTCGCCAAGGACCTGCTGCGTATCCAGATCGAACCCAATTTCGATTTGCGCGACTGGCTGCGTCCGGCCGTCTTCATCCCCGAATCGAAGCGCCTGAATGTGCTGCTGCGTGAATTCCGCGTCTCGCGCAATCACATGGCCATCGTCGTCAACGAATACGGCGGCGTCGCCGGCCTTGTCACCATCGAAGACGTTCTCGAACAGATCGTCGGCGATATCGAGGACGAATACGACTTCGACGAAGCGCACGACAATATCCGCCTCGACTCGACCGGCCGCTACCGCGTCAAGGCGCGCACGGAGATCGAGGACTTCAATGAGGCCTTCCAGACCAGCTTCTCCGACGAGGAATTCGACACCGTCGGCGGTCTTGTTCTGCGCCACCTTGGCCGCGTGCCGAAGCGCAATGAAGTGATGGACATCGACGGCGTCCGCTTCCAGGTCCTGCGCGCCGACAGCCGCCGGCTGTACACCCTGCTCGTCACCCCGCCCACCAAGCCGCAAGTCGGTGCTGAAGACTATACTGGCTAGCCACCGGGCCGCCCGCTACGCCATCGCCGCGACCATCGGCGTCGCCGGCGTCGGCTGCTTCGCCCCGTTCGGCCTGTTCTGGCTGGCGCCGCTGGTCTGGCTAGTCCTCTTCGTCCTGCTGCGCGACGCGCAAACCCGGCGCCAGGGCCTGCTGACCGGCCTCGCCTTTGGCCTCGGCTTCTTCCTCACCGGTGTCTCGTGGGTCTACGTCAGCCTCTCGGTCTTCGGCAGCATGCCGTGGTGGATGGCCGGGCCGGCTGCCTTCCTGTTCTGTAGCGTAATGGCGCTCTTCCCGATGCTGGCCGGCTACCTGTTCAAGCGCTGGCAAGCGGCAGACTTCTGGCGTCAGGCCCTGCTCTTCGCCGCTCTGATTGGACTGGCCGACTGGCTCAAAAGCTGGCTTTTCACGGGCTTTCCGTGGCTCACCGTCGGCTACTCGCAAGCCTATCCCAGCCCGCTCTCGGGCTTCGCCCCGCTACTCGGCGTGCATGGCCTGTCGCTGCTCGTCGCCCTGAGCGGCGCCTTGCTGGCCCGCTGGCGGGTCGGCGTCCCGTTGGCGGCGCTGCTCGCCCTCGCCGGCTTCGGCCTGCAGCAAGTGCAGTGGACCAGCCCGCTCGGCGAACCAATCAGCGTCGCGCTGGTTCAGGGCAACGTCCCGCAGGAAATGAAATTCCGGCCGGAAGCCTTCTTCCACACCCTCGACCTTTACCGCGAACTGATTACCGAGAATCCGGCGCAACTCACCGTGCTGCCCGAAACCGCCATCCCGGTATTCATCGAACAGATCCCCAGCGATTTCATCGATACGCTCAAAAACCTGGCCAGGCGCCAGAATGGCGACATCGTTTTCGGCACACTGACGGGCGTTGGCGACCACTATTTCAATAGCGCCGTGAGTGTCGGCAGCTCGCCCTTGCAGGTCTACAGCAAGAGCCACCTGGTGCCCTTCGGCGAATTCATTCCGGCCGGCTTCGCGTGGTTCATGGCCTACGCCCACATTCCCATGTCGTCCTTCAGCCGCGGCCCGGAAGTCCAGCCCCCGCTGGCCGTTGCCGGACGGCACGTGGCAGCCAACATCTGCTACGAAGACGTGTTCGGTGAAGAAATCATCCGTGCCCTGCCATCCGCCGGCATTCTCGCCAACCTGTCGAATACCGCCTGGTTCGGCCACTCGCTCGCCCAACCTCAGCATTTGCAGATCGCCCGCATGCGCGCCACAGAAACGGGCCGGCCCATGCTGCGCGCCACCAATACCGGGATGACCGCCATCGTCGAGGCCGACGGCCGGATTCAGGCTGTTCTGGAACCGTTCACGACCGGTGTACTCAAGGGTGAAATCCGGGCCTACGAGGGAATGACGCCCTTCGCCCGCTTCGGCAACTGGCTCGCGTTGGGACTGGCGGCGAGCTTGCTCCTGCTCGGTCTGGCAGGAAAGCGACAGCACCCCGGCTGAACCGGATTGCGGCGGATTGACTGGGCGCCGAACAGACATCCGGACGGCCTTTTTGCACCCAAAAACCTCATATTCAATCGCCTGTGAGAAAAATCACAATCGATTTTGCGACTCATGAATAAGATCGGCTCATCGGATGGCGAATGGTTTGCAAATGTCGCCATGCCATCCAGGCAAGCTGAATCCTGATCAACGCTGAGCCTTATTCTTTCGTGAGCCAACCATGCAAAAACTGAAAACTACGGCGCTGGCCTTCGCAATTTCCTTACTGCCTATCCTGGGTCACGCCACCGTCATTACCTTTGAGGATTCCCCTTCGTGGAATGCTGAGCAAGCGGTGCTCGTCAAGGACTTCACCTCAGGCGGGTTCGATTTCGTGCTTGCCGGCGCGGGCGCAACCCTGACTGATACACAAACATGCCTCCCGTTCTGCCCGGTGAATCGTACGAACGTCGCATTGGCGCCCTACGGCGTCTCATCCTTGTCCATGACAAAGTCGGATGGCGGTGCCTTTAGCCTGATCGGCTTTCAGGGGGCTGGCTCGTTCAACTTCAATTCTTTTTTTTGGAACCCGGAAAACATCCCCGACAACATTGATGTGATCGGCCAGCTTTCGGGTGGGGGCACTGTCACGCAATCTTTCCTGATCAACAAAACCACCGGCCGTAACGGTGCCTTGAGTTTTTCCGACTACGTATTCAACAGCGGTTTCACCAACCTCCTGTCTGCCTCCTTTTCCAGCAGCGGCAGCGCTGTCTCCCTCTTCAACGGCTTCGCCATCGACAACATCAACGTTGCCGCCGTACCCGAGCCGGAGACATACACCCTGCTGCTGGCCGGTCTCGCCGCGATTGGTGGCATAGCGCTGCGCCGCAAGCCCTACTGAGAAAACGGCGAACTCAAACAAACGGGAACTTCGGTTCCCGTTTTCATTTGTAGCCTGGGTAGCCGATCAGGCCCGGTTATCCAGCCACCAGGTCAGCCCCTGAACATTGAGTTCGAGATCGGTCGCCAGGATGTCCAGAATGCTGGCTTCCGGCAACTGACAGCCGTGGCTGCGGAGTTCGGCCAAAACGTAGTCACTGAGCGCCTGCTTGGTATGCACATGTCGGGCCTCTCCGTCGCCGGCGTGCGCTTCGGCAATGGCGACGTGCCTGTCGAGCCGGCGGTGCAGATCGGCAGCCTTGGCCGGCAGGTCGGTCACCTGGGCGTAGTGGGTCAGATACATGGCCGAGGGCTGGTAGCTCATCAGACGGTCGACGGAGGCGCGCATCTCGGCCGGGTCAAACTGGGTCGGACTGGTGGTCGGCAGGATGAACTGGCGGCCATCGACATCGAATTCACGATAGGACAGGCCGAACATGTCGCCCGTAAAAATGGCGCCGGCCTGGCGGTCGATGATGCAGATATGGTGCTTGGCATGGCCCGGCGTATCGATCATGAGCAGCTCACGGCCACCGAGTTGCAGGGTCAGCCCCTCGTGGGCGTCGATGATGCGCTCGGCCGGGATGGGCAGGATGTCGCCATAGACCGACTCGACGTATTCCTTGCCATAAACGGCGGTAACGCCGGCCACCAACTTGGACGGCTCGGCCATGTGGCGGGAGCCACGGGGATGCACGACCAGCTTCGCATTCGGAAACTCACGCATGAGCGCCCCGGCACCACCGGCATGATCGAGGTGGATGTGGGTCAGGATCACGTAATCGACGGCATCGCGCCCGAGACCAAGCCTGTCGAGCGCAGCCAGGACATTGGGCAGAGAGTCGTTGCTGCCGGTATCGATGAAGGCGACTCTGCCCTCATCAACGATCATGTGTATCGCCGCCAGGATGGGGCGCACGTAGCCAGCGTCGAAAGCGATGATGCCCTTGCCGTAGTCTCTCCAGTCGAACATTTCCATACTCCTCCGTATTGATGGCGGCGATTATACTGGCGGCTTTCCGATTTGACAGAGCCGAGCAATGACGCATTTCGTGGCCGATGATGGCGAAAAGATCCACGTCAAACTATCAGGCGAAGGTTCGCCGGTGATCCTTCTCCATGGCTGGACGTCGAGCAGCCAGGAATGGTTCCCCTTCCTCGCCGAACTCAACGCCCGGCACCGCGTCTATCGCTGGGACGCCCGTGGCCACGGCGGCCACACGCTGGCCCACCCTGGCTCGGCGACAGTCGAGCGCATGGCGCGCGACCTCAAGAACCTGATCGACCATTACGGCCTGCACGATGCCACCGCCGTCGGCCACTCGATGGGCGCCCTGACCCTCTGGCAATACCTGCGCGACCACGGCACGCATGGCCTCGGCAAGCTCTGCCTGATCGACCAGTCGCCCAAGCTGCTGACAGCCGATGACTGGGCACATGGCATTTACGGTGATTTTGGCGCCGAGCGAAACCACGAACTGGTTTCCTGGCTGCGCGAGGATTTTGCCGAAGGCGTGCTGAAACTGACGGCACACGGCCTCAACAAGCGCGCCGAAGAGAAGTACCTGCAGAACGCCTCGGGCTGGGAACGCTCACGCGCAGGGCTGCGCGCCCAGGATCCGGAGCCGCTGATCAACTGCTGGCTGAGCCTGACGGCTGCCGATTACCGCGACGTGCTGGCCGGCATCCCGCTGCCGACCCTGCTCGTCTATGGCGGCGAGAGCAATTTCTACCATGCCGCGACGGCACATTACGTCGCCGACAACATCCCGCACGCCGTGCTGCGCATTTACGCCGGCACCGATCATT
>CAIYYE010000241.1 GCA_903930395.1 uncultured beta proteobacterium | reverse complement strand
GCTTTCCAGGCCGAACTGACGGTGATGCTGGAAAGCGACCGCGTCGATCTGGAATTTGCCGTCACCAACACCGGAGGCGAGCCGTTTTCCTTCACCGGCGCGCTGCACAGCTACCTGCGCGTCGTCCAGGTCGAGGATGTCGCGCTCGAAGGGCTGTATGGCCACGATTACCGGGATGCCGCCAACGGCGACCAGGTGATCCGCGAAACCGGCACCGAACTGACCGTCGACCGGGAAGTCGACCGTGTCTATTTCAACGTCAAGCGGCCGCAGTTGCTGCAGGCCGGCAACCTCAGCCTGGGTATCCAGGCGCAGGGTTTTCCGGACGTCGTGGTGTGGAACCCCTGGGTCGATAAATGCGCCGACCTGGCCGACATGCCGGCCGACGGCTGGCGTCACATGCTGTGCGTCGAGGCGGCGGCGACCCGGCAGATCAGCCTGCCGGCCGGCGAAGAGTGGTACGGGCGGCAGACGCTGGTTGCCGTCTGATCCCCCGGTGGGGAAATTTGATTTGAGTTAGGGCGGGGCGGGGCGCGTTTTAGGTAGGCTCGATCATCTGCGCCGTCACCTCTGGGCGCCTGATCAACCACCGGACCGCCGATGACCCTTTCTCCGCTTTCGATTGCCAGCCTGCGTCGCGCCATGGCGCAGGGCTGGCGTATTGCCGGTGCCACCCGCGCGGTCGGCCTGGCTTACGCGCTGCTCTTCACGCTGGGCGGCCTGGCCATCATCGGCGGCTTGCTGGCCCAGGGCTGGACGCCGTTCGTGATCGCCGCCGCCGGTGCCTTCATGCTGCTCGGCCCGGCGATCCTGGCCGGTTTTTTCGGCATCGCCGAGGCTTTCGAGGCCGGCGAGCCGGTCAACCTGGGTTGCATCGGCCGTGGCTTCGCCCGGGCCTCGCGGGCCCTGTGGGCGCTGGCGCTGGTCTGCGCGCTGCTGTTCATGATCTTCGTGACCGACGCGGCGATTCTCTACGCCTACATGGTCGGCGCCACGCCGGTCTGGCTCGGCAAACTGTTGCCGGCCAGCGCCAATGTGCTTTCCTTCGTTCAATGGTCGGCCGTTTCCGGTCTGTTCATCGCCTTCCTGCTCTATTGCGTCGCCGCCTTTTCGGTACCCTTGCTATGCGAACGCCGGGCCGGGCTGGTCGAGGCCGTGGTGACCAGCGTTCGGGTCGTTTTCGGCAATTTCGTGGTCGCCATTTTGTGGGCTTTTCTGCTGGCGATTGTCGTCGTCGGCAGCGTCTTCCTGCTCCCCCTGCTGCCCCTGACCCTGCCGTGGATGGCTCATGCCAGCCGGGCGCTGTACCGCGAGGCGCTGCCGCTTTCCTGAACGCCGGTTGTTGCATTGCGGCAAAGGTATAATTGCTGCCTTTCCGCTTTTGCCAACGCCTGCCGTGACTCCCCTCGACACTGAAATCGCCCGCCGTCGCACTTTCGCGATCATTTCCCACCCCGACGCCGGTAAAACGACGCTGACCGAAAAACTGCTGTGGTTCGGCGGCGCCATCCAGGTGGCCGGCGAAGTGCGGGCGCGCAAGGCCTC
>CAIYYE010000240.1 GCA_903930395.1 uncultured beta proteobacterium | reverse complement strand
CATCCACTTTGATTTCCGCCCCCGGCTCCAGCCGACCATAGAAGACGCGGCCTTCGCCGTCCTTCTGGTTGAACCAGACGGCATGGCGGATGCCCTTTTCATCGACAACCAGCGACGGGCCATGATGGGGACAGCCATCAACCTTCCAGCGGTCGAAGGTGGCGCGCTGCACGTTCTCGGCTTTTCCGTCGGGCTTCAGGCGGGTCATCGCGTGGTCACGCTCGTTCGGGGCATAGACGTGGCGCCACATGAATATGGGTGCGCCATCGCGGTCGATGGCGCTGGTCACCCGGCAACACTCGCAGGAGTGATCGGCCAACTTGTATTCCGGCTGGAAGCTGCGCCCGCCGTCGGTCGACAGCGCCGCGTAGATTGCCGCCCCGCGATAGGGCGTCTTGTTCGCCTTGGCCAACTCCAGATCGCGCTTGTCGATCCAGGCCAGAATGACCCGGTTGTCGGGCATGGTCAGCATCGACTCGAAACGGTGGGTGATGATGGCCGTGTCCTGATGGACGGTCAGCGGCGGCGAAAAGGTCTGGCCGTCGCCGGCCCGAGCCAAGCGAACCGAACCGGTATTCGACTTGGGAAAGGGGTGCGTCCAAGACACGAGCAGCCCGCCGTCCGCTGCGATGGCGATTTTCGGGCGATTCTCACCATCGGCGGAAATGGCTTCGGGCTCCGCGTTGACCGCCACCGGCGCCAACCAGGACTGGCCATCGTCGGTGCTGCGATAAAGCATCACATGCTCACCCTGCCTGGCGACTACCAACAAGTTACCGTCCGGAGCAAAGGCGGCCGACGAACCCAGTTCGGGGCGCATTGCCTTGCCCATGCCCGGCATGGCATCGGCAGCCAACGCCCCAGCGCCGGTTCCGGCCAGCAGGCAAACCGCCAACAGCGTGGTTCGCAGTAGCTCGCCCGCTCTGAACAATGACATTCGAACAGAAGATATCTGGCCGTTTTGGTTGAGCTTCATCATGAGCCTGAGTATCGATCAGAGGTCAAACTTTAGACCAGCGTAAACCGTCCGCTGCGCGTAGGGATAGTAGGTGAAGTTCCTGCTGTTACCAATATTGTCGACACCCAGCGAGGCAGACCACTGCTTGGCAATTTTATAAACCACCTTGGCATCGAAAACGCTGAAACTGCCACGCCCCAGGTAGGTATCGGCATTCGGATCTGGATACTGGCGCGTCGTCGTATTGTAGAGCGCCGTGTGCTGGCGCGCGCTGTAGCGCCAGCCAAGGCTGTACGACAAGGCATCCGACTGGTGGTATACGGCAAGGGCGGAGGCGCGCCAGGCAGGAATCAGTGTCTGCTCGGTGCCTTCCAGCCCCGGATTGGCCGCGTTCTCGACAATGCGCGAGTGGATGTATGCGACGCTGCCCATCAAATCGAGACCGCGCACCATTACGTCATTGGCCTGCACCGAGGTTTCCAGTCCGTAGCTACGCACCTTGTCGACGTTCTGGACGCTGCTGATGCTGAAACCGGGAAGTGTTGTCAGGTCGGTTTGCGAAATCAGGGCATTGCGTTTTTCTTCACCGAACAACGAGGTCCGCCACAGGCCGTTGGCCAGGAAGCGCTCGACCGTGAACTCCCACGAATCGGCACTTTCCGGCTTGAGATTGGGATTGTTGGTAAAAGCCACGTTGTAAGGCGCCGGGAAACTGGCGATCTGACCCGCCGATGCGGCCGTGCTGGTCCCGGCAACGTTAATGGTGGCACTCTTGAACAATTCGTTGACCGTCGGGAAACGCGTCCCCCGGCCATACGAACCGCGTAGCGCCCAATTGTCATTGAGCAGCCAGGACAGGGAAGCTTTGGGTGAAAACGCCCGGACGCTTCTATCCGAATAGCGCACGGTGCCGGTCGACGTTGAATAGTTGCTGCCGTCCGTCGCTTCCCAATGCTCTTCGCGGCCGCCGACGACAAGCTTCCATTGCGGAGTGATCTGCCAGGCATCCTGCACATAGAGGGCACTGGTCGTCGTTTCGCCACGCGAATTGGTGTTCAGCGCGCCGGCATTGCTGGTTTGCCAGTTGCTGCCTGAAACCAGATCGAACTTGTCCGACTTGGTCGTGTAGGTATCGGTATGGAAGCCGAAACTGACCTGATGGGCGCTGTTGATATTGCCATCCGGACGCCAGATACCGCGCAGATCGACGTTGTACCAGCCGGTTCCATCACCGTAGGTGATCGATCCCCTGGTCGCGGCAGTGGACGGCGTCGTGCCGGTGTTGCCCGAAGAAGCGCGGACGATGTCCTTGCTCTGGTTGAAATAGCTGGCCACCATGTCCCAGGCCCAGGCACCGCCGTTATCTGACTTCAGCGACAGGCCATGCATGTAGTACTCGCTCTCGGTATAGCTGACGCTCGGTGCCGTGCCAATGGTGTAATCCTTGCCATCGATGCGCACGTAACGATAGGGACCGGCGCCTGAGGTCGTCGCATAAACCGGGTTGCCAGCCGCATCCTTGATGTAGCTCTCGATCATTTTGTCCGACGTGTTCTGCCAGGCATTGAAAGTGTAGGTCGCCCGCGTCGATGGCGAGAAATTGTAGGCGACCTTGACGGTGACATCGTCCTTGACGGTATGGTCGATACTGGTGCCGGCGACAATCACCCGCTGCTTGTTGGCAGTGTCGAGGTCATATACGGCGCCGGTGACGGTCGTATATTCCCCGGCAACTGCCGCCCCCCCTGACTTGGCAGTCGCGGTAGTGAAATCGGTCGGGTGGCTGTGGTTGTCCAGATGATCAGCAGTCAGCAGGAAAGACCAGTCGCCCACCTTGTTGCCGACGGAGGCAGCCAGATGGTTGCCGGTAAAGGTATCGTCGGTGCCGTAGAGCTTGAAATTCTCACCGAAGACATCAAGCTGGGCATGGGCTTCCAGCTTGTTCGGCATGTGGGTGCTCATCAGCACCACGCCGCCTACCGAATTCCCCGGGTACAAGGCCGAGAACGGGCCGTAGATCACATCGACGCGGTCTATCGAATGCTGCGGCACCATGCCCCAGCGCGGGCCGGGGCAGCAACTGTTGTTCAGGAAGTTGGAGAGCAGGAGGCCGTCGGCATAAACGATTGTCTGCGCACTGGAATTGACGCCGTACATGCGCATGGCCAGGCCGCCATTGACGTCTCCGATGAAGCGTTCGCGAACATGCACGCTCGGCACATATTGCAGGGCGCCGGCCGAAGAGACCGAATTGACGCTTTCAGCGATCTGCTTGGCCGTCACGCTTTCGGTACTGGCCGGCACATTGGCCGGCAGCGCGGTCTTTTCGCTCTTGATGACCATTTCACCAAGTTGCTTGTCGTTTTCCTGCTCGGCGGCATGGGCTGCCGGGAGCTGCGAAAAGGCAGCCACGACCGCCAGGAAAATGCCGTTGAATCTGAAAGTTCGGTGTTGCACGCGATAAGCCCCAAATAAGAATGCCCGCTACGGGCGATGAATGACGGCGTCTAGCGCGCCGCTTCGGTCAGAAATGCAATTTTTACGATGCTGGCCCGCTGCGCGGCAGCCATGACATCGGCCACCTTCTCGTAGGCCACCTTGCGGTCGGCGCGCAGGTGCAGTTCCGGCTGGCGAGAGCTGGCGGCAGCGAAACGTGCATCCAGGCCGTTGCGATCAATCGCCTCACCGTTCCAGAAGACCTTGCCGTCAACGTCGATGGCGAGCTGGATCACTTCCGGCTTGTCATCCAGTTTCGTGGCATTGACCTGCGGCAGGTCGATCGGCACGGCCTGATGAAAAAGCGGGGCGGTAATGATGAAAATGACCAGCAACACGAGCATCACGTCGACCAGCGGTGTCGTGTTGATTTCGGCCATCGGCTGGGTCACGCCAGCCTCGTCGAAACTTCCGAAGGCCATGATCAGGCCTGCCGGCTGGCGCGGGTGGCGCCGATATCGACCAGATTGACGTTGCCGCCAACCCGTACACCGGTTGTCAGGTAGGCATGCAGGTCATGGGCGAAGCCGTCGAGTTGCACGGCGACCAGGCGATTGGCCCGGGTGAAGGCGTTGTAGGCGAGCACGGCGGGAATGGCGACGAAGAGGCCGGCGGCGGTCATGATGAGGGCTTCACCAACCGGGCCAGCGACTTTGTCGAGGACCACCTGGGTCGCGCCGGAGAGGCCGACCAGCGCATGGTAGATACCCCAGACCGTGCCGAACAGGCCGATGAAGGGTGCGGTCGAGCCCACCGAAGCGAGAAAGGTCAGACCACGTTCGATCCGCGCTTGCGTATTGACGATGTGCGAGCGCATCGAGCGTGTCACGAATTCGCTGGCATTGACACCAGCCCCGATGCCACGGGCGGCATTCTGCTGGTGCGCCTGAGCCGAATGGGCACCGGTCAGCGCCAGTCCGGCAAAAATCCCCGAGGGATCCTCGCGGCGCAGGATTTCCAGCGCCTCAGGCAGGGAATTGGCATCCCAGAAAGCCGCCAGAGCCCGCTCCTGAGAGCGCGAAGCACGCCAGGTGGACATCAGCTTGCTGAAGATGAGCGACCACGATGCCAGCGACAGCACGATGAGGATGCTTGCCGTAACGTGGGTAACCAGATCGCCCTGGTCCCAGAAGTGGGCGAGGCCCATGGGTGAATGCATGATTTACCTTTCCTACTCAAATGCAAAAGTGATCGGAACAACCACCGAAGAATCTATCGCTTCGTCACCGCGCCTTGCCGGCACGAAGCGCCAGCGGGTAACGGCATCGACAGCCGCCGCATCAAGCCGCGGAAAACCGCTTGATTTCGATATCGCCACGTCCAGCGCCGTCCCTTGCGCGCTGACGCGCACCTTCAACAAAACCTTGCCTTCTTCGTTCATGCGTCGCGAAAGGGCGGGATATACCGGTTTCGGGTTGTGCAGATAATCCGCATCGAAACGCGCGGCTACTACGGCTACCGGAGCCGGCACGGACGGAGCGACGACCGGCTGGGGCGGCGGGGCCGGTGGCTGCGGCGCCACGACAAAACTGCTAGTCACCGTCGGGCTGGCCACGGCGAGAACCGGCTGCGGCTGGGCAAGCGGCTGCTTGCGTGGCGGCGACTTGGGCGGCGGAAGTGGCTTGGCTGGCTCCGGCTTCTCGTCGATCATCGGCAACAGGCGCGCACTGAT
>CAIYYE010000239.1 GCA_903930395.1 uncultured beta proteobacterium | reverse complement strand
CCTGCAGGGGGCCGGCTGGCAACTCGCGGGCGTCCGGCGCATCGGCGATTTCCCGGTTTTCGTTGAGCAGCTTGAACATCCGCTCGATGTCGGTCAGCGCCTGGCGAATCTCCCGATAGACGATGCCGAGGAAATTGAGCGGCATGTAGAGCTGGATCAGGAAGGCATTGACCAGCACGAGGTCGCCGATGGTCATGTGGCCATCCACCACGCCGCTGGCGGCGCGCCACATCATGGCCGTGACGCCGAGGGCGATGATTGCCTGCTGGCCGAGGTTGAGAAAGGCCAGCGTCGTCTGGCTGCGCGTCGCCGCCTCTTCCCATTTGACCAACTGTTCGTCGTAGCGCCGGGCTTCCCAGGCTTCATTGTTGAAATACTTGACCGTCTCGTAGTTGAGCAGGCTATCGACGGCGCGGGTGTTGGCGGCCGAATCGTTTTCATTGACGGCGCGGCGGATGTCGATGCGCCAGTTGCTGACCTTGATGGTGAAGACAATGTAGGCCGTCAGCGAAATCAGGGTGATCACCACGTAACCCATGTCGTATTTGACGAACAGGATGCCGAGGACCAAACCGATTTCGACCAGGGTCGGCAGGATCGAATAGAGGGTGTAGGAGATCAGGCTGGAGATCGAGCGACTGCCGCGTTCGATGTCGCGCGACACGCCGCCGGTCTGCCGCTCGAGATGGAAGCGGAGCGAAAGTGCATGCAGGTGGCGGAAAACTTCCAGCGACACCTGGCGGACGGCGCGTTGAGTGACCCGGGCGAACAGGATTTCACGCAGTTCGGTAAAGAGCGCTGTCGAAAAACGCAGGGTGCCGTAAAGCACGAGGAGCAGGATGGGCAGGGCGAGTAATTGTTCGCTGCCGGACAGGCCGTCGATCATGTCCTTGAAGACCAGCGGCACACCGACATTTGCCACCTTGGCGGCGATCAGGCAACCCATGGCGGCGAGGACGCGCAGGCGGTAACGCCACAGGTAGGGAAAGAGCGTGCGCAAGGTCAGCCAGACATGGGTTTCCGGCAGGGCTTGCCCGGCGGGCGGTTTGGGAAGAGCGGTGGCGCGACGCATGCAATGGCCTGACGGGATTTGATGTGGCGGTGAATTGTGTGAGTATATGAAAACTGCCCGCTTTTCGGGAAAATTGCGACATATTTCACATTTCGGATAAATCATGTCTGACGACCGAATCTCCCTTCCCAGCAAGCACTCCACCCTGCGCGTCGTGCCCATGCCGGCGGATCTCAATCAGAACGGCGATGTCTTCGGTGGCTGGGTCATGGCCCAGGTCGACGTGGCGGGCGCCATCCCCGCCATGCGCCGCGCCCGCGGCCGGGTGGCGACGGTCTCGGTCAATTCCTTCCTTTTCAAGCAGCCGGTTTCGGTCGGTGACATTGTCAGCCTCTACGCCGACATCGTGCGGGTTGGCACGACGTCGATCACGGTCAAGGTCGAGGTCTATGCCGAACGCAATTACGCGGCACCGATCATCGTCAAGGTAACCGAAGCCGAACTGACCTACGTGGCCATCGATGGCGCCGGAATGAAGCGCAAGGTTCCGCCCGAAAATATGCCGAATATGGATTAAAATCTGACAGTTATCCAATTACCCCGCTAGTAAGGGAAGAATCCAATGAACAAAATGACCCTGCGTACCCTTCCGGCCCTCTTGCTGCTGGCGTTTTCGGGCGCTGCTTCAGCCGGCGCTTTCCAGCTCATGGAGCAAAATGCCAGCGGACTCGGCAATGCTTACGCCGGCTCTGCCGCAGTCGCCGACAATGCCAGCACGGTTTTCTTCAATCCGGCCGGGATGGCGCAGTTGGGTAGCGGTATCCAGCTTTCGGTCGGG
This sequence comes from uncultured beta proteobacterium, assembly GCA_903930395.1. Taxonomy (GTDB): domain Bacteria; phylum Pseudomonadota; class Gammaproteobacteria; order Burkholderiales; family Rhodocyclaceae; genus Azonexus. The sequence continues at coordinate 281 of CAIYYE010000239.1, read as the reverse complement.
GTGGCGGGGGTCGGGCCGAGCTATGAGTACCGTGACAACAGTGGCGTCAAGTCGGGCGGCGATGCCGGCGGCTGGGCTGCCGTGCCGAATGCCTATGTGGCGGGGCAAGTGACGAAAGACCTGTTTCTGGGCCTGGGTATTTCGGCGCCATTCGGACTGGCGACTGAATATGATGCCGGTTGGGTCGGTGCAGCGCAGGCCATCAAGTCCGAAATCAAGACAATCAATATCAATCCCTCCCTGGCCTATCGCGTCAGCGACAAGGTGTCGCTGGGTTTTGG
>CAIYYE010000238.1 GCA_903930395.1 uncultured beta proteobacterium | reverse complement strand
TCATCGATCCGGCCAAAACCTACAAGGTGGCGGGCTGGGCGCCAGTCTCGGAAGAGGCGAAGAATTCTGGCGAGCCGATCTGGGATGTGGTGGCAAAATATCTGCGTGACATCAAGACCGTCAAGCCGGTCAGCCTGAACCTGCCGACGCTGAAAGCGGCGGCCAACACCCCGGGGATCGCATGAAAATTGTGTTTGATTTGAAAAACACGGTGATGGCCAGCTTGCTGGCCATTTCTACGCTGACTTTCGCGGCCGACTGGGCTCCCGGCAACACCGACTGGGGCAAGTTGCCGGAACTCAAGCGTACCAAGGCGGCGCTCTATCTCACGCCACAGCAGGCCTATGACCTGAAGAAGCAGGATCCAAAAGGTGTCGCCCTTATTGATGTGCGGACTCGCGCCGAAGCCATGTATGTTGGCTGGCCGGGCGATGCTGATGCGCTGGTGCCCTATGTCGAGCATGCGGAAATCATGACCGAATGGGACGACAAGCGGACCATGTACAAGGTCGAGCCGAACACCGATTTCGAGCCTGAGCTGGCGCGCCGACTGGCCGAAAAGGGCCTGAGCAAGGACGCGACCATCATCCTGATCTGCCGTTCGGGCGACCGCAGTTCAAAGGCGGCGGATCGCCTGCAGATGTCCGGCTACACCAAGGTTTACAGTGTCGCCGAGGGGTTTGAGGGGGATACCGCCAAGGAAGGCCCGAAGAGCGGGCAGCGTGCGGTCAACGGCTGGAAAAATGCAAATCTGCCCTGGACCTACAAGCTCGACAAGACCAAGATGTACTTTGTGAAATAAGGCGCTTCAGGGCTGAATGACCGGATCGGCGATGCTCTCCACAGAGGTCGCCGATTTTTTCTCGGGGGCAGGTTTGTCGACCAGTGCATTGGCCAAGCCGGCACCCGCCCACATGCCGATCAGAGAAATCCAGGCGGTCAGGGCGAATATCGCCGCGCCCGAGACACCGGCACCAACTGCGCAGCCGCCGGCCAGCATGCCGCCGAATCCCATGAGGACAGCCCCGGCCATGTAGCGCCGCATGCCATGGCCATCCTTGAAGCCTTCGAGTTTCAGTTCCCGACCCCATAGCGCGGCCAGGAAAGAACCGAGGACAACGCCGGGAACCAGGCCGATATTGAAATCCCAGGGTTGGCCAGGTGGGGAAAGTACGAGCATGAGTACGTCAGCCGACGGTCCGGTGAAGCTCAGGCTTTGCACCGGGATGATCTCGAAGGACTGGGTGCCGATCCGGTAGGTGATCAGCCAGGCGAGGGCAACCATCAGGCCGACGCCGCTGCCGCCCAGCCATTCGCGGCGGGACAGTCTGCCGCGACGGGCAAAGTGTATCGCTGCGGCGAGCCAGATGAGACCGAAGAGCAGGCCTCCCGTATTGCCGATATGGAAGGCGGCGAGAAGATCGCGGGTCGTGCCGCCATCAACGGTGATCCAGCCGGAAATCCAGGTGCGTAGCGGCGAGAGCAGGCCGGTCAGCGAGGCTTGTGAAGCGACCGCAAAAATCAGTCCGGCGAGCAGGGCGCGCAGGTTGCCATTGGCCGCGAGAACCAGCATGCGTGACGAACAGCCGCGCGCCAGGATCATGCCGACGCCGAACAGGAGGCCGCCGATCAGCGCGCCGGAGAGGCTGCCGCGGGCGGCCAGCTGGCGTGCCTGCGAAACATCGAGCCAGCCTCCGGTGATGAAAAACTGGGTGGAGATGACGGCGACCGAAAATGCCAGCAGCCAGATGGCCAGCTTGCTGCAGCCATCGCGGTTCCAGAATTCGACCACGGCGGAGCGCAGGCAGAATCGTGAACGCTGGGCGAAAACGCCAAAGAGGATGCCGATGCTCAGGCCGGCCAGCGTGACGGTGGTTTTTTCGCCGAGGGCTTCGATCAGGCTGCTCAGGTCCATGCTTTTAGTCTCAAACTGTACTGGGGGCGGCTGGCTCGAAGCTTGGGCCGACTGCCCGGTCAGGCTTGCGCACTGCCTTGGGCCGATTTCATGGCATCGCCCTTGACATGCGAATTGACCAGCAATGCCACGAGTTTCTGGCTGCGCGAGCGGAAGCGCTGGACGCCGTCGGTTTCGTTGTCATGCTGCAGGGCAAGGAAGGCATGCATGTATTCGCCGACATTGCTGGTGCGCTGGCTGATACGCGACATCATTTCGGTCACGATGTCCTCGAACTGCATGGCCATCACGCTTTCCTGCGTCAGTTCCTGCATCTGTTCGGTGATCGCCGTGATGTGGTCGGAATGTTGGCGCGCCTTGCCGGTCAGGGCAAGCAATTCGCAGCCCAACTCCTGCAGGGTGGTGTGCGATTTCTCGGCCAGGGTCATGTCGATGTTGGTCGCATCGCTGACGCGGGTCCCGACTTCCTGCAGGGAATTCATGATGTCGCTGAGCGACTTGCGGATATCGACGTTGAACTCACCGGTGCGGGCTGCCAGGTTGCGCACTTCGTCGGCGACCACCGCGAAGCCTCGCCCGGCTTCACCGGCGCGCGCCGCCTCGATGGCCGCATTGAGCGCCAGCAGGTCGGTCTGTTTGGTGATGGCGGCAATGTCATTGAGTGAGCCGGAAATACGCGAAACGCGTTCCTGCATTTCGTCGAAGCTGGCAGAAATGCCCTGGCTGGTTTCCTTCACTTGCGACATCTTGCTAACAAATTCGGCGATCAGCCGGTTAGTTTCGTCGAAAAAGTGTTGCAGGCTGGCCTGCTCAAGCGTCCGGCTCTCGCCTGCGCCCGTCATGCTCAGCATTTCGTTGATCAGCGAACGCAGGATCTGCCGCTGGTCGGAGGATTGCGACTGAAGACCGTTGAGGCTGCCGGAAATCTTGGTGGCCGAAGCGCGGATGATGTCCTGGGCTTCCCGCATGTCGTTCTCGAGCGCCGTGAATTGCAGTTCGGCATGCGACATGGCTTCATCGGACAGCACCTGATATTCGGACATCACGTCCTTCAATTCGGTGACGTAGGATTGCTGATTATCTTTCCAGCGGCGTCGCTCGCCATGAGAAAAGATCATGGTTCCGGCCAGCAGGATGGCAAGGAACATGAGGAAGTGTGGCGACACCGGACCGGCTATTTGCGACCACAGCCAGAGTCCGAGGCACACGGTTGCTGCAAGCCAGACCAGAAGATCATCAATGCGCTTCATTCAACGCTTTCGGGGAGGTCATGTCCCGATATTGTACGGCCGGGCGAGCCCGGCCGTTACAAAAATCTGATACTGTTTCTTGAGCTGAATATCACTTTTGGTGGTTTTAGCCCATCGCTTTTAGATGCTGAATGATCTCGCCGGCCATCGGCTGTGCATCGCCATAGAGCATGCGGCAATTGTCGGTGTAGAACAGCGCATTTTCGACGCCGGAGTAACCAGTGCCCTTGCCGCGCTTGATCACGATGACGTTCTGCGCCTTGTCGGCATCGAGGATGGGCATGCCGTAGATCGGGCTGGTCTTGTCGGTGCGCGCACTC
>CAIYYE010000237.1 GCA_903930395.1 uncultured beta proteobacterium | reverse complement strand
GGCCCGGAGGATGTGCAGAAAGCCTGGGACTATGCGGCGAGCGGTGGCCGGGTCAATCAGGGACGAGTCATCGTCGAGGGATTCATAGACTTCGATTACGAAATCACCCTGCTCACCGTGCGCGCCCGCAACGCAGCCGGCGAGGTGGTGACGCACTTCTGCGAGCCGATCGGGCACATCCAGGTGGCGGGCGACTATGTCGAGTCCTGGCAGCCCCAGGCGATGACGCCAGCCGCCTTGCGCCGCGCCCAGGAAATCGCCGCTGCGGTGACCGGCAACCTCGGCGGACGCGGCCTGTTCGGCGTCGAGCTGTTCGTCAAGGGCGACATGGTCTGGTTCTCCGAAGTCAGCCCGCGCCCGCACGACACCGGGCTGGTCACGCTGTGTTCGCAGCGCTTCTCCGAATTCGAACTGCACGCCCGCGCCATCCTCGGCTTGCCGGTCGATACCGCCCTGCGCGAGCCCGGCGCCTCGGCCGTCATTTACGGGGGCATGGACGAAAAGGGCATTGCTTTCGCAGGGCTCGAGGAAGCCCTCGCCGTGCCGCGCACCGACCTCCGCCTGTTCGGCAAGCCGGAAGCCTTCGCGAAACGACGTATGGGCGTTGTTGTCGCCAATGCCGGCACGACGGATCAGGCCAGGGCCTCGGCCAAGCTGGCGGCGGGAAAGGTCAGACCGATCAAGCCCTGAGACCGAACTGGAAGCAAACGACAGCCGCCCGTTGCGCCCCAAAGTTGACTCACGTCAACAGCCTTACTCCAAAAGTAATATCTACTGTCGGAATTGTAAAAATATCAAGGGAAATGCCATGCCTATCATCTGGGAAGACCGCCTGAACACCGGCATCGAAGTCATCGACTCGCAGCACCGTCGCATCGTCGATTACATCAACGATCTCGAAATCGCCAAGATGAAGGGCGACAAGCACATGGTGGCCGAGGTCATCGAGCAATTGATCGACTATACCCAGTCACATTTCGGGTTCGAGGAATCGATGCTCGAAGATGCCGGCTACAAGTTCATCAAGCCGCACAAAAAGGTGCACGAACTGTTCATCAAGCGAGTGACCGAATTCACCATGCGGGCTGCCAAGGGCGAGGATATCGCCGATGAACTGCACATGATGCTGTCGAAATGGCTGATCAATCACATCGCCAGCGAAGACCGCGACTATGCCGACGCGGTCAAGAAGATGGTCGCCTCCGGCGACGAAACAGCCATGGCCGCCATCACGCAAACGGCACGTCCGGGTTTCTTCGGCAGCATCTTCGGCCGTTTCTTCCGCTGATCAGTCGCACCCCCGCCACCGCGCAGGGGCCGGAAATCAGAGGCTGGCCAGGCGGCCGGCCGGGAACCTTGCGGCAAAGCGGCTGCCGACACCGGGCGTACTCTTGATCTCAAGCTGGGCCTGGTGGCGGTTCAGCGAATGCTTGACGATGGCCAGCCCGAGGCCGGTGCCGCCGGCATCGCGTGAGCGCCCGCGATCGACGCGGTAGAAACGTTCGGTCAGACGGGGAATGTGCTTGGCGTCAATGCCGATCCCGGTATCCTCGACGGCAAATTCGGCGCCCTGCGGTGTGCGCTTCCATTCGATGCGGATCGTGCCGCCTGCCGGCGTATAACGCACGGCATTGGCGACCAGATTGCCGAAGGCGCTGACCAGCTC
>CAIYYE010000236.1 GCA_903930395.1 uncultured beta proteobacterium | reverse complement strand
GATTTTTCAGCCGCCGTGCGAGCCACGGCCACGGAACGTCCGGTCAGGCTCTTCGCCTGCAACGTCGAAACCACCGATGACCTGCGCTTTTGCCGACAATGGCATTACAGCAATTTCCACGGAAAATTCGCCAGCAAGGCATCGGGTACTCGCTCGGAGAGCGGTGGCGACCCACACAAATCCCTGCTCCTCAACATTCTCCGTCTGGTCCAGGGCGAAGCCGAGACGGCCGAAATCGCCGCGGCGATGAAGCAGGACCCGCTCCTCAGTTTCCGCATCCTGCGCTACCTGAACTCCCCGGCACTCGGCCTCAGTCATCGCATTGACTCGCTGGCGCAAGCCCTGGTCATTCTCGGTCGACAGCGGCTGACCCGCTGGCTCTCCGTGCTTCTCTTTTCGGTGCGCGAGCCGCAATTGGGCGACTGGCTGCTGGTCGAAAACGCCCTGACCCGTGGCCGACTGATGGAAGTCCTTGGCGAAGAACTGATGCCGGGCGTGGCCCATGACCCGCTCTTCCTGACCGGCATATTTTCCTGCCTGGGCAATCTCCTGCATCGACCGCTGGCCGAAACCCTGGACGACATGCTGCTGGCCGACGACATCAAGAATGCCCTGCTCGAACGCAGCGGCCCCTATGCGCCGCTGCTCGCGGTGGCCGAGGCCTGCGAGGATTTCGACCTGGCGCGCATGAAAGACACGGCGCTGGCGGCCGGCCTCGCCCCGAACACGGTCAACCGGGCGCTGCTCTCTGCCACCGCCTGGGCCAGCGAAGTTACCGAGTACTGGGAGTAGGACTCAAAATGCCAGGCCAGGCGAAAGGGGACCCTGCCGCACAGATTTCGCTGTCGCGCATGGCAGTCTCGATCGGCTCGGCAAATGCGGCAACCGGGACGCCGATGGCCATGACTTTCTGTCCGATGGTAAAGCGCTCGACGAGGATGCCGGCGGCAATCAGGTTGGTGCCATCGTCGAGCAACACAGGGCCGCCCGACATGCCGGACTGGACGGCACAATCGGCAATCATCACGCCTTTGAGCGACATTCCGGCGTGAGTCGTTGACCAGTTGCGGCAATGTTCCTGGGCAAAAAGTCCCTGCCGCCGCTGGCCGAGGGGATAGCCGACCACCGTGTAGACGATATCGGATGCCATCGGCGCCGCCGGATAGAGGAGCCTGATCGGATCAATGCCGACAATGGCATGATCGAGTTCGATCAACGCCCAGTCATTGGGAATCCGCTGCTGGTCGAAGCCGGTGGGCGCCACGGACATGACAAATTGCTGGCTGGCCGCCACTACCCTGCCATAGACAGGGAAGGTCGCATTCGCCCTGGTGCTTGCGCCGCCGGGAATGAAGCGCGCTTCTGCCCCGAGGCGAACAGGGCTCCCGGTTTTGGCCAGCACATGCCCCGCCGTCAGGACGTGGCAGGCACTGACCAGAAAGCCGGTGGCCATGGACAGCTCAGCTCCGTGGCCGGCATGGACTCTGCCGACGGCCGCCAGGCGGCCGGCAAGCCCGCTGTCGGGCTCGACCAGTTTCAGATCGCCATCCTGCGCCGACCAGACTGCCTGCGCCATGAGAATGGCCAGCGCCCCGATCAGGGCATGGGCGGCACCGCTCAGGCCGGCGCCGCATGCCGGGACTCGCAGGAATTTCAACGACGCTCGGCTTTGTGATTACGTAGCAGGTCAGCCAGCCCGTTCCAGACGACTTTTTCGTAGCGGACCGGGTTGGCGTCGAACATCGCGGCATCCCGCTCG
>CAIYYE010000235.1 GCA_903930395.1 uncultured beta proteobacterium | reverse complement strand
CCGCGCATCTTCCGGCGCTTCCTTGAGCGCTTCGACCAGAACATGCGTGTCACGGGCCTGTTGTGCGAGGAGCACCTCAACGGTCGGGAGCGCAGACGCCTCCGGTTCCGGCACCTCTTCATCCGAGGTTTCGCCGTTCATGCGCCGGACAAAGGCGTCGAAATCGGTTTCGCCGTTTTGCAGCGAGTCGACGAAGAAACCCAGCATCGAGAGTTGATCGGCTACCGTTTCAAAGTCAGCACTGGCGGGCTGATAGTCCGGCTGCGCGAACTGCTGGATGCTGGCGGCGCATTCCTTGAGGCTGGCGACCGCCGGGAAATGTCCGAGCATGGCCAGCGCACCGCTGATCTGCTTGATCGGGTGATCGAGCTGGATAAGGTCGTGCGCCTTGGCCGGATCGCGGAAAAAGGCGTCGAGCGCCTGTTCGATCTGGGCCAGGTTGTTCTGGATTTCCCGTCCGACCTGACCGATCAGGAGTTTTTCCTGGGCTCGCCGGCTCATCTCGTCGAGGAGCGGAATGCCGGCGTCGTCGGGCGTTGGCCGACCGGCGATGCAGGCGTAGAGACGGGCGACCATGAGATCGACCTGTTGGGCGAAGTCGGTACCCAGACGCTGGAAATTTTCGTGCGCGTTTTCGAGCAGCAGGATGGTGGTGGCCACTTCCATGGCCACCGTATCACTGAAGCGCGAGACATCTTCCGACAACCAGTTGGCGATGGCGCCCAGCCCCTGACCGAGGCGCTTCAGATCGGTCTGGCCGATCTCGCCGGTCAGTTGGGCGCAAAGGCGCGCATTGTCGGCGAATCCGCTCAGGCTTCCGCTATTGCCGGTGCAGAAGCGGTTCCAGAAATCTTCAGCCAGGGCCAGGGTCTCGCGCAATTTGCGCAACTCGGCCTGATGCGGCTGCACGGCCACGTGCGCAACGGGATTCGGCAACAGTTCGGCCAGGCCGAAGGTCGATTGCACCGCGGCGATTTCCGGGTTCAACTCGGCTGGTGCCTGGGCAATGAAATAGAGTGCTTCGCGCAGGACGCGCTCGGCGACATTGTTCGAACCGCCGACCAGACGCCGGATCTGGGCATCGATGCGGGAACAGAGCTGGCGTGACGAACGATCGGCACTACCGGCGGGCCCCGCCAGTGCATCAAGCACAGCCAGCGAAATCCACCAGAAGGAGCGCGCCGCCGGCGTTGGCTGGACGGCCTCGATTTCAGCAATGGCATCGCGCATCATGCGCCGGCCGGCCTCGGCCCGGGCCGGCTCTCTCAGCCAGCTGAGCAAGCCCTTCTGGAACTGCATGCGCTTGACCTTGAGCGTACGCAGAAGCTGTTCGGCATCGAGAACGGGAACTTCAGTTTCGCGTTTTGGCGGACGGCGCGAGAGATCGGGAAAAAACAAATCGCAGGGATGCGCCCCGGACGAGCCGCGCGCCTCTTCCAGCGCCTGATAGACAGGAAGCAGCACGAGCGGCCGGTTCGGCTCGCCGGCCATCAGGTCGTCGAGATACTGGTGCAGGGCGCTCATGGTCTGACGCAGCACGGCAACCGCCATATCCCCGGAAGGCAAGCGCTCCTCTTCCATGCCGGAGAGCAGGGCCTCGGTCGATTCGGTAAGCAGCGCTACGCCATCCAGCCCGACCATGGCCAGGGCACCGTGCACCTGGTGAACATGGGTGCGACAGAATTTGAGCTGCGTCCGGTCGGCGCTCGCGACGTACTCGTCGAGCGCCAGCTCGGCGCGCTGCAAGGCCTGGTCAATTTCGCCCTTGACCCAGGTCAGTGGGCCCAAATCAAATTCCGTTGCCGCGTTCATGTTCTCTCGCGATTTTCGTCAGTCAACCTTGAAGCCGGCAACCGAACCCTTCAGTTCGGAGGCCAGTGCGGTCAATTCGTCGACCGCCAGCGCCGTGCGCTGCGTACCGGCCGTCGTCTGTTCCGTCACGTGCAGGATGTCCTGCATCAGGCGCGCCACCTGGGTGGCCGAATCCGCCTGATTCTGGGTCGAGGTGGAAATGCTCTGAATCAGGTCGGCCAGATTGCGCGACACGTCGCCAATCTCGGACAGCGCCTGACCGGCCGCGTCGGACAGCTTGGCGCCCTCGACCACACCGCGGGTCGATTGTTCCATGGCGGACACCGCATCCTGGGTGTCGGTCTGAATCGTTTTCACAATGGCCGCGATCTGTTTCGTCGCCTCACCGGAGCGTTCGGCCAGTCGCTGCACTTCCTCGGCAACCACCGTAAAGCCGCGTCCGGCGTCACCGGCCGAAGCAGCCTGAATGGCGGCGTTCAGAGCCAGCACGTTGGTCTGTTCGGTAATGTCGGAAATCAGTTCCACGATTTCACCGATCTCCTGCGAGCTTTCACCGAGTCGTTTGATTCGCTTCGAGGTTTCCTGGATCTGGTTACGAATTTCGTTCATGCCCTTGATCGAGTCCTGCACGGCCAGCGTACCTTTTTCGGCAGCCTGCAGCGATTGCCGGGCAACCTGGGCGGACTGCGTGGCGTTGCCGGAAACTTCCGACATCGAGCGCGCCATTTCCAGCGCCGACTGGCCGGCTTCCTGAATTTCGGAGGACTGCCGTTCGGCCGCGTCGAGCAGTTCGGCCGAAGTCAGGCGGGCGATTTCGGTGGCGGCGGTCACGCGGTTGGCCGCGTCATTGATACGACCGACCAGCACGCGCAGTTCTTCAATGGTGTAGTTGATCGAGTCGGCGATGGCGCCCGTGATGTTCTCGCTCACGGTCGCGGTTACGGTCAGGTCGCCGTCGGCCAGGTCGCCCAGTTCGTTCATCAGGCGCAAAATAGCGTCCTGGTTTTCGCGGTTGGTCTGCTCCGAGGCTTGACGCTGCCCTTCGGCCTGCTCGGCACGGCTTCCCGTATCCGCCAGGTAAATCTTGGCCAGCAGGGCGAGGGTGGCCAGTGCCACCAAACCCAGCGAGAGCAGCAGCACGATATACACGCCACGCTCGCTCAGACTCCGCTGATAACCGGAGGCCAGTTCATCGGTCGCCTTCAGCAGGTCCTCACTCTCGCGGAAAATCCGCGAGCCGGCCTGCTTGGAAAGAACGAGCGGCTGCATGTTGCCGAGAATGCTTGCAATGGCGCTCTGATATTCCTTGAAGGCCACATCGAGACTGTCAAGGCGACCACGGCTGTCGGCATCGTTGCTGCCCTTGCCCAGAGCGCTAAGAATGTCGCGGAAGGCATTGGTGTCCTTGCCGAGCAGGAAGGCGACTTCAGGATTGATTTCGTCGCCGACGAGCAGCGCGGACGCATTCTTGGCAATCCGCTGGGTCAGCATGACCAGTTGGCTGGACGAGGCGATATCGCGGGAACCGGCACCCGCTTGCAGCTTGAGCGCAGCCAGTTGCTCGGTCAGCTCAAGCATGGTCGAGTTCTTGTTGTCGATGGTGGCCACGTTCTTGCCCAGCGACACCAGGTTCGCCTCCTGGGCAATTACCGTTTCCGCATCCTTGTCGGTCGAAGCCCAGAGCACGGCAAGGGCTTCAAGCTGTGGGCGAACATCGTCGGACGAGGGCGGCACACTGACCGCGCCCAGTTCGCCACCATTCGCCAGCCGGTCGAAGAGCTTGCCGAAGGTCTCGCGCGACTCCTTCAACTGGGCAAAAGCCACGACGTTACCCTGCAGCGCCAGCGTTGACGCTTTGGCGAGGCGTTGCGAGAGCATGCGCATTTCACCGGATGCCGCAATGTAGGCGGTGTTATGCGTCGACTCACGATTGTCGTGGAAGACCAGGCCGGCAATCAGCAACAGCAGGGCGACGAAGATGCCGCCCAGAGTCTTCATCTGCTGTTCGACAGGCTGGTCGGCAAGGAATGCCGGCAATGGCATTTTTGCGGCTGGCATCTCGGATGAAACGGTCATCTGATCGGATGAGCCGCCATTGCCAAAACCAGAAATCTTCGGAAGCTTGAAGCTGAAAGCCATGGAAATCCTCCACAAGGGGCTGGGGCGAAAACCCTCTGTCAAACCCCGATATTCATAAATTCCTGATCGGCGAGCAGTTCGCGCACCGAAAGCTTGTGCCAGACTTTTCCCTGCGTATCGGCAAAACGCTGCCGACCCCAGACCGGCATCGCTGCATCCTCCGGCTCGACGGTGAAGTCTTCCGGATTTTTCAGACCGAGCATGCGCGAGACGAGCAGGGCGGCATTGACCCCGTGGCGGGTGCCGACCAGCAGCAGTCGCGCATTGGCATTCTGGACGATGGGCGGACCGCCGCGGAAGAGTGAAAAATCACTGACCGCATGCAGGTTGCCGCGAATATTGGCGATTCCGGCAAACCACGGACGCGTCATGGGGACCGGCGCCAACTGGGACGCCTGGACGATTTCGCCACCATCCGAAAGATCGACCAGCCAGGATTCGCCACCGGCCTCGACCCCGAGCCAGGACGACGAGCCCTGCCCCCTGGCCGCATTGGTCAGGCGCGTCGCCAGATATTCCTGGAAGTCGCGAAGGCTTGTTTTGCGCGCCATCCCGGTTACGGCAGGGCCGCCACGCGCTGCAACAGTTCTTCAGGAATCAGCGGCTTGACGAGATAGTCTATCGCCCCCTGACGCAAACCCCAGATCTTGTCCGTCTCCTGCCCCTTGGACGTACAGACGATGATCGGGATATTTTTTGTTTCTTCATCGCGGCTCAAGGTACGCGTTGCCTGATAGCCGTTCAGCCCGGGCATCACGACATCCATGAGGATAAGGTCGGGCTTGGTGGCCTTGGCCTTGGCGATGCCTTCTTCACCATTTTCTGCGGTGGTCACCTGATAGCCCGCCTTGGTCAGCACATCGACGGTAAAGAACCGCTCGGTGGGCGAGTCGTCAACAACCAGGATATTTTTTACAGGCATGTGTTCTCCCTGAACTACAAATTCTACGAATTGGGTTCTGTCTCGGCCGGCAAGGCAAATGTTGCAACGGTCTGCAGCAGGCTGTCCTTGGTGAATGGCTTGGTCAGATACTGGTCGGAACCGACCATGCGGCCGCGCGCCCGATCAAACAGGCCATCCTTGGACGACAGCATGATGACCGGCGTGGCCTTGAACTTTGGATTTTTCTTGATCAGCGAACAGGTCTGATAGCCGTCTAGGCGCGGCATCATGATGTCGCAGAAGATGACAGCGGGGTGATGGTCGGCAATCTTGGCCAGCGCGTCGAACCCATCTTCGGCAAGGACGACCTGACACCCGGCCTGGACGAGAAATATCTCGGCGCTGCGCCGTATCGTATTGCTATCGTCGATGACCATGACCCTGACGCCGCGCAGTCTGGATAAATCAGCCACTTTCCTTGTCCCCTATCCCTTGCGCCTCTGGTCGAGGCTCTGTCGGTATCGGTGCATCATACTACGGAAGTATTACTCCAATGCAATGCCAATAACAGTGTTACAGCTTCCGGATGAGCGCTTCGGGAGCCTCAGGATTCGGATAAAATCGCAGCCATCTTACCCAATCCCCTCCGCCCCCGCCAAGGGTGCGAAAAATGATGAACTCCACCCCCCCGACCCCGCCCTGTCCGCCGATGGTCTTGGTATTTTCCGCCAGCGACCCGTCGGCCGGTGCCGGCATGCAGGCCGACATCCTGACCCTGGTCAGCCTGGGCTGCCACCCGCTGAGCGCCCTGACCGCACTGACCGTCCAGGACACGGTCGGTGTCCAGAGCGTGCACCCGGTCAGCGCCGAGTTGCTCGAGCAGCAGGCGCGCACGGTTCTTGAGGACATGCCGGTCGTCGCCTTCAAGATCGGCATGCTGGGCAGCGTCGAAAATGTGCTGGCTGTGGCTGAAATTGTTTCAGACTACCCCGACATTCCGCTCATCTTCGACCCGGTGCTCGCCTCCGGGCGCGGCGACGAGTT
>CAIYYE010000234.1 GCA_903930395.1 uncultured beta proteobacterium | reverse complement strand
CGGCATTCTTGGGTGGCGAGTATCGAATGGCTGGGTCGTAATACTGGCTGTTGAAGCGGCTCCAGTTAAAGAGCACATCGCCCAGGGAGCATTGGTAGGGGTCGGGGCTACCGAAAGCCGCCATGTTCGATTGACAGACAGAGTCGTTGACCCAGTCCGGCGTGTAGTCCGAAGACATACTGCCGGAGTCGTCGAGAATGAAGACCAGATTGGGCTTTGCACTGATGCCGCTACCGGTGCCGAGGGGAACGGTTGAAATGCTGAGCGTGCCGCCTTGTGCGCCAAGTGAGCCTAGTCCAATGGCAGCGACAAGGATCAAACGTTTCAGGTTGAGTAGATGTTTGCTCATGTGGGTCTCCTAGTACTCAACAAGAACGGTGGTCTGGATATAACTGGTCGTGTTTTTCGGGCCACGGGTCCGTGTTGTTATCCGGTAATGAATCATTGCCTTGCCAGAAATTGCGTAGCTGCCGTACTGGACGCCTCCTTTGGAGCCGCCACTGGTGACGCTGCTTGAGGTTGTGGCGCACTGGATGCCGCCACTGGGGGAGAAGGCGCCGGACTGATTGCACATGCGCTGGATGATGTAGGCGCTGCTGTTTCCGGCAGTGTCTGTACCGGCAATGACGAAAGCCCGGCGATTCCCCCCTGCGCCAGTCCAGTCGACATCGTCGGCGGTGCTGGCCGTGGTTTGCCCCGTAAAATCTGTCCCGGCCTGTTCGGTCGCGTAGTAACCAGCGTTCGGACTGTCGGCTGTCAATGCAGCTTTGTTGGCGTTTATCCAGGTCGCCGCAGCTTCCGTGCCCCGGTCAGCCGAAGCAAGCGCACTTTGGCGGAAGCCAAGGTTGTTGGACACCAGTGTCGCCGTATCGATGCTTCGTACAAGGGCGATGCCCAGTAAAGTCATGGCCAGCAAAATGATCAGGGATGTGATCAGGACGAATCCACTTTGCTGCTGCGGGCGGAGAGAGAAGGTCATCATCATTCTGGCACCCAGATTTGATTGCGCAGTGGCACGAAGGCGCTGTAAACCTTGTAACGGTAGTGGCGATTTTCATCGCTCAAGGCCAGCGTCTGGGCCGCGATGGTCGCCCCGCTGGGGAGTGTGATCGAGGGCAGCAAGGTAAGTGGCGTAGCAGTCACCATTTCGGTTTCACGGTTGTGACTTCGGGCGGCGATGGCGAATCTGATGGCAGTCACCTGTTTCCAGCCGTTGGCTGAGCTTGGGGCGGTCTGATCGAAAGTATCGACGGTGCCATCGCTGTTGGTATCCTTGCCGTACTGGGCTCGGAGAAAGACGATATTTTCAGCGACACTTTGTGCCGTTGTTGAGCGCATCGAATCAATGAGGGTCAATTCGCCATTGGCAATCGCAAAAGTTTTGTTGGCCGGTAAATCCCCGAGGTTATAAACCTTGGCCTTGGTTGTGTAGGGAATGCCCAGGCCGCCTGGCTTGTTGTAGCGCGATGGCGTGCTGACGCCAAAAACGTTGGTGAAGTTGCCGCTCGTGTGAACGATGTTGTCGGTCTGCCCCGATGCGCTTGGGACGCCCGTGACCTGGGCCAGCGTGCAGTCGTCGATGCCATCTCCATCGTTGTCTACCCCGTCTTCGGAGATGACAATGACGTTGCCCTCATGGAAGCCAAAACGGTTGTCGACTTTATAGTTCGTGTCGTCACCTGTGTGAGATTGCGTCAGGCGGGGCCCGCCCATGCCTGAATCGGCGTTGCCGTAGGTTATCGTCAGGCTGTCAGAAGTGGTCGCTGACCCAGCAACGATTTCTATTGGATTGTTGGTAAAGGAAAAGCTTCTGGCCGGCGTACTTCTTTCATCATAGCCATGGATGGTGCATCCAAGCATTGACGAGAAGTTCACGCCAAATCCTGCCATGCGGATATCACGCTCAAGCATGTATGCGGCAACCGATCCAGCTGTTTGTGCATCGGCGCCACTGGAGGTCGTCTGCTTCTGGCGGCTGGAGTTGATTAGAACGCCGGTGATGATCAGCAGGCCGATCAGGGCGACGGTAATGCCGACCATGAGCTCAACCAGACTGAAGCCCCTCTGTGATGGGTGCGTGGATTTTTTCATGGCTTATTGAAAAACGATCTGGGAGATTGTGGTGTGATTGTGCGCACTGGCGTCATCAGGGTTCTGCCAGTTGACCGTCACAGTGACCACTTGCGGTGTGTTCAAGGCGGTCGTGTTCGGCACGACCGTGACGGTGCCGCTCCCGCTGGGGAGTGCATTGGCGACCTGTGTATTCCAGCTGATTCGCCCTGATGCTGTCCCGACAGTGCCGTTGTAGCCGGTGAAATTTCCCTTGTCGACCATCATCTGGCCGATGAGGCTATTGGCCAGGTAACTCGCTTCTGTCCGATATTTTCCATTGATCGACTGGCCGATGGCGATCGACTGAAAGCCGATCAGCGCGATGACGCCAAGCGAAAAAATCAGGATGGCAACCAAGGCTTCAATGAGCAAAAAGCCTGATTGTTGCTGTTGCGGATAACTAGCCGGTTTCAGCATTTTTCTGGTGCTCCGGTTGTTGAAATTGCAGGGTCGCAGACGCGCGATTGCCCACCTGGGGTGAGCAGAACTCTGCGATTTGCAGAGGCTGCTCCACCTGATTTCGAAATGTCTACCTGTGACAGGCTGGCTGAACCGTCGGCATTTGGGCTGAGCGTTCCGACGCCATTAAAGGTCGCCCGGGTTGCTCCGACAGGTAGTAGCGTCAGTTGATCGACGGTTCCTGCCTCATTGGTGGATTTTGACTGAATGGTGCCGGGGCATTCGGCGATTCCGTCGCCGTCGGCGTCGGCAACGACGGTTACGCAACCGACAGACCAGCTGCTGTCGTCGGAGATGATCAGGTGGATACGTGCGTTCCGCCTGATGGCTTCCGAGCGGGCCAATTGCATGCCGTTGAGTATGGCGTCTGTCTTGGCTTTGACCTGCTGCGAAATTATCCAGTTTTGCAGGGTGGGGACCCCAACGACCATGATAATGGCGATGATCGCCATGACCACCATGGCTTCAATGAGCGTAAACCCATCGTGGCGCTTGTGGCTCGTCAGCATGTTCCGTCTTTCCTCAGCATCCAGCAGGTGATTCCGCTCTGGCCCCAGTGCGAACTGCTGGAGGTGCGGGCATTTGATTGGTCAACGGCATAGGTGAAACCTGATACGTCGCCGTTTCCGGTGGCAGTGATTGTATAAGTGGTTGCCGTCAGGTCGCTGCAGGCAAAGTTGAAGCTGCTTGCCTGGGCCGGTAACGGGCACGTAAATCCAACATACGTCCTGTTGTCGGCGAAATACTGCTCGGCCCTCGTCCGCATTTCAGAAAGTCCAGATGTCGCTTGTGGGAGTTTTCCGCGAATGACATATTCCCGGTACGCCGGAAGCGCCACAGAGGCCAGAATCCCCAGAATGGCTACCACGATCATTAGCTCGATCAACGTAAAGCCCGAATGCGGCTTGTTGAGCGAGCGCCTTGTGTACGTCAAACGGGAATAATTCATGATGCCTCCTTTATGTTGCAACTTTAGCCGTTCGTGAGAGCGTATGGCGGCATCGAAGACGTACGGTAGAAAATTTGGGATAACTGGTCGTGCTTACAGAGTTTCCAAAAAGTCTTGTTTTTGAATTGTCATTGGTTTATAGTCTTGGGCTTTTGAATGTAAGAGATTTCACATGGCCAACAGCGCACAAGCCCGCAAGCGCGCCCGTCAAGCTGACGTGCAGCGTTCCCATAACGCCAGCCTGCGTTCGACCCTGCGTACCGCTATCAAGCGCGTTCGTCAGGCGATCGAAGCGGGTGACAAAGCCGCCGCTCAAGGCGTCTTCCAGCAGTCCGTCGCAGTGCTTGACCGCATTGCCGACAAGAAGATTGTTCACAAGAACAAGGCTTCCCGCACCAAGAGCCGTCTGTCCGCTCAGATCAAGGCACTTGCTGCTGCCTGATCGAGCTAGACGCTCCCATGAAAATGGCGCCCTCGGGCGCCTTTTTTATTTCCGGGGTTTGTTTTGCCGCTTTTACTTCTTCTTGTCTTCCAGCGAGCAAACGCCGTCAATGATCTGCAGGTCGTTGTCCTGCGCGAAGTTGAGCATGAAGCGGTAGGCCATCGGCTCGATTTCGCCAAGGCGGCCGTCGACGAAGACAGCTTTTTCACCGTTGTAGTCGCCGGGGCCGACGTAGGGGGAGTATTTCATCTTGCGTTCGGCACCGAAGGCGGACATGACGCCGCACAGGCGTTCTGCCCAGTCGCTGGGGCGAAATTTCTTGCCTTGTTTGGTGAGGCCAACAATGATGAATGTGGTCGAGTCTATAGTTGTCATTGTTCTACTCTGCGTTTGCGGGCGATGCGACCTTGCGTGGGGCGAATTCTAGCAGATGCCCGATGTCTTTCCATAATTATGGCGCATCGCCGCCAATGCAGGCGAGGGCGCCGGATTTTGCCGTTCTATACAAGGCGGGGCTTTTCGCCTAAAATTCAGGCTTCTGCCGCTCTTTCGGGATGCAATGCCCGGTGAGCTGGCAATTGTTCCGGCGGCAATGGCCGCCGTTTTCGTTTTTTGGGGTTGCCTCATGTCGCATGTCATGAATACCTATGCCCGGTTGCCGGTGACTTTCAGTCACGGTCAGGGTGCCCGGATTACCGATACCGAGGGTAAGGAATACCTGGATGCCTTGTCCGGGATTGCCGTTTCCACCCTGGGTCATGCCCATCCCAAGCTGGTCGCGGCGATTGCCGCGCAGGCCGGACGCATGTTGCACACCTCCAATCTTTATCGCATTCGCGAGCAGGAAATGCTGGCTGACAAGCTGGCTGAGATTTCCGGCATGCAGGAGATCTTTTTCTCCAACTCCGGTGCCGAAGCCAACGAAGGCGCCATCAAGCTGGCGCGTTTCTACGGTCACAAGAAGGGCATCGAGAACCCGACCATCATCGTCATGGAAAAGGCTTTCCATGGTCGGACCATGGCGACCCTCTCCGCCACCGGCAACCGCAAGGCACAGGCAGGCTTCGAGCCGCTGGTGTCGGGCTTTGTCCGGGTTCCCTACGATGATCTCGAAGCCATCAAGGCGGTGGCCGAGCACAACAAGAATATCGTCGCCGTGATGTTCGAGGTGATCCAGGGCGAGGGCGGCATTCACCTGGCTTCACTGGATTACCAGCGGGCGCTGCGCCAGTTGTGCGACGAGCATGGCTGGTTGATGATCTGCGACGAAGTGCAGTGCGGCATGGCACGCACGGGCAAGTGGTTTGGCTATCAGCATGCCGGGATTCAGCCGGATATCGCCACGCTGGCCAAGGGCCTCGGCTCGGGTGTGCCGATTGGTGCCTGCATGGCCGGCGGCAAGGCAGCCGGGCTGTTCGGGCCGGGCAATCATGGCTCGACGTTTGGCGGCAACCCGCTGGTGTCTGCCGCTGCCTTGACGACCATCGCCACCATCGAAGCCGACGGCCTGATGGCCCATGCGGAATGTATCGGCGCGCTGATCCGCTCGCTGTTTGCCGAGGCGCTGGCGGGCGTTGCCGGCCTGGTCGATATTCGCGGCCACGGTTTGATGATCGGTGTCGAACTGGATCGGCCGTGTGGCGAACTGGTCGGCAAGGCGCTGGCCGCCGGGCTGCTGATCAATGTGACGGCCGACAAGGTGATCCGCTTCCTGCCGCCGCTGATTTTCAGTGAAAATGATGCCCGGGAGCTGGTGGATCGTTGTGTTCCCCTCATCAAGGAATTTCTGGCGGCCTAAATCATGGCGATCAAACATTTTCTGCAGTTCAAGGATTTCACGCGCGACGAGCTTGAGTACGTTTTCGAGCGGACGCGCTGGATCAAGAACCAGTTCAAGTCCTACCAGAAGTACTGGCCGCTCTCCGACCGCACGCTGGTGATGATTTTCGAGAAGGCCAGCACGCGCACGCGCCTGTCTTTCGAGGCCGGCATGCAGCAGCTCGGCGGATCGGCGATCTACCTCAATACGCGGGACTCGCAACT
>CAIYYE010000233.1 GCA_903930395.1 uncultured beta proteobacterium | reverse complement strand
TAATCCGGTGTGCCGGAGGGCTGGCCGCTGAAGCTGACGAGCACTTCAATCAGTATCCACGCCGACAGGCCGCCAAAAATGGCCGCCAGCGCACCCTGTGTGGTCGCCCGCTTCCAGAAGGCGCCGAAGAAGAGCGGCACGAAGGCGCCGGCCAGCGTGATCTTGTAGGCGTTTTCGACCATCTTGAAAATGCTGGCGTTGGAATACAGCGCAAAGCCGAGCACGATGCCGGCAAAAACGACGATGGAAGCCCGCATGACGCGCAGGAACTGCTGGTCGCCCATGTGCGGGTAAAAGCCGCGCACGATGTTTTCCGAAAAGGCGACGGAAGGGGCGAGCAAGGTGGCCGACGAACAGCTCATGATGGCCGACAGCACTGCGCCGAAGAAGATGGCCTGGGCGAAGACCGGGGTGTGGTTGAGGACCAGCGTCGGCAGGACGAGTTGCGAGTCGGTCTGCATCAGGCCGTTGAAGAGCTCGGGGTCGATCAGCGTCGCCGAGTAGGCGATGAACATCGGTACGAAGGTAAAGCAGAAATAGATGGAGGCGCCGAGGATGGAGCCCCACAGCGCGATGCGCTGGCTCTTGGCCGAGGTGATGCGCTGGAAGACGTCCTGCTGCGGGATGGAGCCGAGCATCATGGTGATCCAGGCGCCGAGGAAGGTCAGCCACAGCCAGGGGTCGGGCGGCGGGAAGAAATCGAGCTTGCCGGCAGCCGAGGCGTGATTGATGACCAGTTCGACGCCACCGGTCAGGCCGGAGACGACGTAGCCAATGTAGAGCATGCCGCCCATGATGACGCCCATCTGGACGAAATCGAGGATGGCCACCGAGAGCATGCCGCCGAAGGTGGTGTAGGTGAGGACGATGGCGGCACCGAGGACCATGCCAGCCGTCTGGCTGACAAAACCGCCGGTGACGACGTTGAAGACCAGACCCAGGGCCTTGATTTGGGCCGACACCCAGCCGAGATAGCTGGCGACAATACAGAGGGTGGTCAGCACCTCGACCGTGCGGTTGTAGCGCAGGCGGAAATAGTCGCCAAGGGTCAGGATGTTGAGCTTGTAGAGTTTGCGCGAGAAAAAGACGCCGGCAATGATCAGGCACATCGACGAGCCGAAGGGATCGGCGACGACGCCGGTCAGGCCGTCCTTGACGAAGGTGGCCGAGACGCCGAAAACGGCTTCGGCGCCGAACCAGGTGGCGAACACGGTAGCCGTGACGACCGGTAGCGGCAGGTGGCGGCCGGCGACGGCAAAGTCCTTGGCGCTATGGACGCGGGTTGCGGCAAAGAGGCCGATGCCGATGGACACCAGCAGATAGAGAACGACGAACCAGATCAGCATGATCGCGCGGTCGACCGGGGCAAGAGGTTGAAAACGCTGGAATTATAAGGTTGTTGAGCGATTTTCCGGCGTCAGAAAGGGGCGTCGGAATGAAATTGCAGGGGTGCGCCGGTCGCCGGGTGAAGCAGGCTCAAATCCGTGGCGTGCAGCAGTAGCCGGTCGGCCAGGGCGGTCGCCTCGCCACCATAAAGGTCATCGCCGAGTATGGGGTGGCCGAGCGAGGCCAGATGTACGCGCAACTGGTGCGAACGGCCGGTCACCGGTTCCAGCTCGAGGCGCGTCGTATGGGCGGTGGCATCGCGGCTGACGACGCGAAAGTGGGTCAGTGAAGGCTTGCCGATGTCGAAATCGACTTTTTGCCGCGGCCGATTCGGCCAGTCGCAGATGAGCGGC
>CAIYYE010000232.1 GCA_903930395.1 uncultured beta proteobacterium | reverse complement strand
TCAACGACGATGTCATCAGGCTGCGGGCTGATCCCAAGCTGACCCTGCCAATTCAGACCTGTCAGCAGATCGGTGACACCGGCCTCAACATGGCCGAGTTGATCTTCCAGTAGCCAATTGCCACCCTGTCCGGTGCTGTCCGTGGAGGCGGCAACATCGACACCGGTGATGTCATGAATCTTCTGAACCAGCTGCGACCCTTCCTCGCCGGCGGCCAGGTTGCAGCCGTACAACAGGAGGTCGCCGCCTGGACGGATCTGACTGCCAAGCCTGGCGAGCTCGCCTCGAAAAGAATCAAAATCACCAAGATCAATACTGGTATCACCCAAGCCCAGTGAACCCTTGGCGGCGTGGCTGTAGAGGTGAATGGAATCGAACAATTGGCCTGACCCATAGGAGCCCACGGCCTCGTTAATGCCCTCTAAGCCCGCCGAGGCCGAGACCAGTCCCGTCTGGAACCCTTGACCAGCCAGCAACTTGTATAGATCAATATTGCTGCCGCCGTCATCGACGATCAGATGCAGGTCTCCCATGGCCAAAAGACCCGCTAATTTTACTTAAATTTACATTAAGTCAGGCGAAGTGGTCGGCGGCCGGCGCCCCAGGCAACCTTCAAATGCTGTAACAATAACGCAGATATGCCTGACCGTGCATCAACCCCGCCGCCGCTTTTGGGCCGCTGCCCCCCACCCCTGCCGCCGTGATCGCCAGCGCCAGCAACCGGGCTGAAGCAGCCAACCACGTTCCAGCTCAGCCGGGCATGACAACAGAGACAAACAGCTGCAACTGAGCCTGCCAAGACAGCACAGGGATCTGCGACGACGTCGCCGCGAACACACTGAATCCAGTGGCTGAGGGTGCGCTGAGGACCTGAAGCCGGCAGCACCGGCCTTCAGGTATCAGTACCGGTGTGCAGCACCCGCTGGGGGAAGGGAATCTCGATCTCATGCGCCCGGAAGGCGTGCCAGTTGGCGCGGCGCACCTCGCTGCAGATGCCGCTGTTCTCGATCGGATCAGCGATCCGGAGGCGCAGGGCGTAATCGGTCGAGGCGTCAGCGCACTAGGCGGCAAATCGGCGGTGCCACGGCCTCAAGACCGGCCAGCTCAAAGAAGTTCTGGCCCAGGGCAATACGCCGGAACGCTTCATCGTTGACCCGCGCCAGAATGCCACTGGTGATCGCCAGCTCCTGGCGATAGGCCATGGCGCCACTGCCGGCTGTGGCGACAACATCGGTGCCGGGAATGAAGCGATCGGGCCAGCGGTTGATCAGGGCCACATAGCGATCGCGTTGGCTGCGGTCCGAGAACACCTGGTCATCAAGCAGACGCCAGGACAGGTCCAAAGAGAGCTGGGGGTGGCGATGCAGCAGCGATTCCAGCAAGGCCACATGCCGGCGGGTATCGATCACGCTCAGCTCCCTGGACAGGCCCAGGTGCATCCAGATGATGCGATTGTCGGGATAGAGGTTCAGCACCCGCTCCATCAGCGGCAGGTATTGGAGCGGCTGCTGGTTGTTGCCGAGATCGGCGTGGATGGCGAGCGGCATGCGGCGACGTCGCAGCTCCGCCATGAACGGTTTCCAGGCGGCGATCGTGTCGATCGCCACGGCCTGCTGGCCATTGTTGAACAGGGCTTGTTTGACCAGATTCACCTCCCCCATCCAGCGAAACAGGCCTGGATATTCCTTGTCGAGAATCGCCATCTGGGGCAGCACCTCGGCGGGGCGCGCCAGGTCGGCAAAGGTCATCGACAGCACCAGCTTCAAATCGTCGGGCTCAAAATCCAGGCTGTTCTGTGCGTTGCTGAAGTCACTCTTGAGCGTGGGC
>CAIYYE010000231.1 GCA_903930395.1 uncultured beta proteobacterium | reverse complement strand
GGCGCTCCAGTCGGCTGTCTGCCGGAAGAACTGACCCAGACCGAGCCGCTCGCTGCCTGAGGACACGCCATGGCCCGCATCGGAATCTTCTTCGGCACCGACACCGGGCGCACCCGGCTGATCGCCAAGCAGATCGCCAAAAAGCTGGGGGATGTTGCGGACACGCCGGTCAATATCGGGCGCACGGCGCTGGCGGATTTTCTCGCCTACGACGCGCTGATCCTCGGCAGCCCGACGCTCGGCGATGGCGAACTGCCCGGCCAGTCGGTCGGCCTCAGCCAGCCAAGCTGGGAGGAATTCCTGCCGCAACTGGCCGATGCCGATCTTTCCGGCAAGGTCGTGGCCATCTTTGGCTTGGGCGACCAGAAGAAGTATCCGGACGAATTCGTCGACGCCATCGGCCTCATCCACGATGTGCTGGTCAGTCGCGGCGCCCGTGTCGTCGGGCGCTGGCCGACAGCCGGCTACGAATTCGCTGCCTCGCAGGCCGTCGATGGCGACGAATTCCTGGGCCTGGCGCTCGACCAGCACCACCAGCCCATCCTCACGGAAAGCCGCATCGACACCTGGCTGGCGCAAATCAAACCGGAGCTCATGCCATGAACGCCAATCCCTGGGCCGCCCCCAAATCCCGCGAAATCCGCCGCGTTCTCGTCTCGCTCGACGAACGCATCGCCAAGGCCTGCGACATCGAACCAGACGCCGGTGACGACCCGCACATCGTCACCCTGCGCCACGCCGAAATCGCCGCCCTGCGCGCCCATGTCTTCCTGCACGGCCAGCGCGCCGGCACCTACGGCATCTTCTACGAGTTCCCGCACCCGGTGCCGGGCATACTGGAAAGCGAGGAAAACCTGCCCTTACCCAAGGTGCTGGCCAGCCTGGCTCTCCATTTCGACGCCTGAGCAGCGCGGATCAGGCCGGCACGCCCAGTACGACATGGTTGGCCTTGATCAAGGCAGTGGCCGGAACCCCCGGCTTGAGGCCGAGTTCCATGACCGCCTCGTTGGTCACCACGGCATAAACCAGCGTGCCACCGGTCAATTTGATGCCGACCTCGCTGTTAACCGACCCCTTGCTGACGCTTTCAACGCTCCCCACCAACTGGTTCCGGGCGCTGAACTTGACGCTCCCCTCCCCGGCCAGCACCATGACCCACGGTGCCTTGACGAAGGCCATGACCGGCTTGCCGACCGCCAGTCCCAGCGACTGAACACTGCCTTCGGTGACGATGGCCACAAGTCGGTCACCGCCGGACGTGGTGATTTCAAGCTCGGCATTGACCGCGCCATTGACCAGTGCCGTGACCTTGCCTTCAAAAACATTGCGGGCGCTGATTTTCATAGTGTTCTCCTTGAAGCAGTTGATGTTGGGCTGGCCCGTTTTTCGCTATATACAAATTATCATAACGAATCTGTCCGGGCACGACGGCACTTTAACCAACAGCGTTGCGTCTATTCAACCATAGCGCAAAGCGGTAAATGGCCTGAATTCACAGAAAACCCGACAAAATCCGTTATCGTTATATATACGACAACATAGCGTAGCAAGGACGACAAAATGGAACAAATCGCACATCGCCTGCGCAGCAAGCTGGAAGTCGATACCGAGTTCGGCAGTTTTCTCGGTGACACCCGGATCAAGCTGCTTGAAGCCATAGAAAAGCACGGCTCGATTTCCCAGGCCGCCAAGGCCGTGCCGCTTTCGTACAAAGCGGCATGGGATGCCATCGACGCCATGAACAATCTGGCCGACCAGCCACTGGTGCTGCGTTCGACCGGCGGCAAGAATGGTGGCGGCACACAAATCACTGACCATGGCAGAAAAACCGTCGCGCTCTACCGCGCGCTGGAAGCCGAATACCAGGCCGCCCTGGACCGCCTGAGCGCCAGCATGAATGACGGCCAGGCCAGCGATTTCGAGCAGTTTCGGCAACTGCTCAAACGCATGTCGATCAAGGCCAGCGCGCGCAACCAGTTCGCCGGCAAGATTGTCGGCCTGCGCGAAGGCCACGTCGATTTCGAGGTGCGTCTCAAACTTGACGACGACAACGATCTGGTTGCCGTCATTACCTGCGAATCGGCCGAAACACTGCGACTAAGCATGGGCATGGAGGTCTTCGCCCTGGTCAAGTCGTCCTCCGTCCTGCTGCTGACCGATGCCAGCGTCAAAACCACGGCGCGCAACCACTTGTGGGGCGAAATCACCCGCATCCACGATGGCCCGGTCAATGCCGAGATCACCCTGACCCTGCCCAGCGGCAAAACCGTGTGTGCCGTCGTTACCCACGACAGCGTCGATAACCTTGGCCTCGCCATCGGCGGCCAGGCCTGCGCCGTCTTCAAAGCCTCCGCCGTCATCCTCTGCCTGCATGCCTGAAAGGAATCCGATCATGAAAAAATCCCTGCTTTTCGCCCTCACCGCAGTCGTCACAGGTTGGGCCCAGGCCGACGAAGTCCAGGTCGCCGTAGCCGCCAATTTCACTGCCCCAATGCAGCAGATAGCGGCCCTCTTCGAGAAGGACACGGGCCACAAGGCGACCTTGGCCTTCGGCGCTACCGGCAAGTTCTACGCCCAGATCATCAACGGCGCCCCCTTTGAGATCCTCCTCTCGGCCGATGACGAAACCCCGGCCAAGCTCGAAAAGGAAGGCTTTGGCATTCCCGGCAGCCGATTCACCTATGCCATCGGCACGCTGGTCTTGTGGTCGGCCAATCCGGCACTGGTTGATGCCAAGGGCGAGATCCTGAAAACCGGCGACTTCAAACATCTGGCACTGGCCAATCCGAAAACCGCTTCCTACGGCACAGCAGCGGTCGAGGCGATGACCAAGCTGGGCCTGCTGCCAACACTCCAGTCCCGCTTTGTCCAGGGCGAAAACATAGCGCAGACCCATCAGTTCATCCTGACCGGCAATGCCGAACTTGGTTTTGTCGCGCTGTCGCAAGTCTTCAAGGATGGCAAGATCACCGGCGGCTCGGCCTGGATCGTCCCCGCCCACCTTTATCAGCAGATCCAGCAGGATGCCGTGCTGCTCGCCAAAGGCAAGGAAAAGGCGGCTGCCAGCACCCTCCTCGCCTACCTGAAAAGCGACAAGGCCAGGGCGATCATCAAGTCCTATGGCTATGAGTTACGCTGACATGCAGGGCAAGCTCCTTTCCCACGCCAGCCGTGCATCCGGCGCAGCCAGCCGGAATCCAGACTGGCTGCGCCTTCTGCCCGCCGAATGGCGCGACATGGTGATCGAGCCCTTCAGTCTCGAGCAGCATCGCGAATACGAAATGGCCGCGACGCGCAGCTTCGGCTACGACATCGACGGCGCTAACTGCTACTACGCCCACAACTACGCGTTGAATGAGTGCCGTTCAGATGATGACGAGGAGTTTTACGAAGTACTTGCTTATGGCGAAGCAGTGCATGCCTGGCGGCTGCGCGACGACCGCTGGCTGGTTTATCGCGTTATCCACGCTGCCGGCGATTGCGCCACGAGCCGCGGGTTTTTCTCTTTCGCCGAACAGCCGCCCCGCTGATGAACCCCTACACGCTCCCCGATACCTACCTCGAAAGCCTGTTGCAGGACGACACACCCTGCGGCGATGCCACCACCTTTGCCCTCGGCATCGGCAATCGGCCGGGACAACTGGTCTTTCGCGCACGTCACGAAATGGTGCTTTGTGGCAGCGAGGAAGCGCAGCGCATGGGCGAATTGCGTAGGCTTGCCCGAGCCGGATCAATTCGGGAAAGTGGCAGCCGTCTGGGGGCAGGCGAGGAAATCCTTCGTTTAGCCGGCAGTGCGGCCAGCCTGCACGCCGTCTGGAAAACAGCGCAAACCTTGATGGAATACCTGTCAGGAATCGCCAGCAACACGGCCGACATCGTTGCCGCCGCCCACCGCGGAGACCCCCTATCCAGCGTTGTCTGTACGCGCAAGAACTTTCCCGGCACCAAAGCGGCCGCCCTGAAAGCCGTTCTCAGCGGTGGCGCAGCACCGCACCGCCTGAACCTCTCGGAAACCCTGCTGGTGTTTCCCGAACACCGCGCCTTCCTCAAGGATGAAACGCCGGAAAAAACCGTGGAACGCCTGCGCCACCGCTGGCCCGAGCGCGCGGTAGTCATCGAGGTCGACAGTGAATACGAAGCCCGTGTATGGATCGACGCCGGGGTAGACATCCTGCAACTGGAAAAAATGTCCGTTGATACGCTGGCCCGTGTTGCCACCTACGCCGCATCCCGGCAGCGCCCCCCGAAGATCGCCGCCGCCGGCGGTGTCAATGCCGGCAACGCCGAAGCCTACGCCCGAGCCGGCGCCTGGATTCTTGTCACAAGCGCCCCCTACTCGGTCGCGCCGCGTGACGTCGCCGTCACACTTGAACCACTAGACTGAGCACTGGATGCCACCATGAAAATCGCCATCGCCACCAAGGATTTCGATACCGTCAGCAGCCACGCCGGGCAAGCCCGGCAATGGCTGCTCTACGACCTCTCGAACCACCGCTCCAACCAGTTGCTGCCCGCCCCGGAGCGAATCGATCTGGACAAGGATCAAGTCCTCCACGTCTTCGAGGACAACGCGCCACATCCGCTCGACGGTGTCGACCTCATCGTCGCCGCCAGTGCCGGCGATGGCTTCATCCGTCACATGAAAAAACGTGGCGCCGAGGTCCTGCTCACCGGCGAAGCCGACCCGGCCCTTGCCATCACCAAAATCCTGGCCGGCGAAGCCCTGCCCGACCCACGCTTCGACATCACCCTGGCCCTATGCAAGGTACGAGACCTGTTTTCACGGCATTGAGCAAGGAATCCGCGGGCCTGTGCGGTAATG
>CAIYYE010000230.1 GCA_903930395.1 uncultured beta proteobacterium | reverse complement strand
CACCGAGCGCGCCGCCTATATCGGCCGCATCCGCAATCTTGCCCGGGCCGTCGCCCAGGCCTATCTCGACAGCCGCGCCCGCCTCGGCTTCCCCATGGCGCCGAAAGAATGGGCCGCCGAAGTCCTCGCCCAGATTGAAAAGAAAGCTGCTTGAAGATGACTGCCAAGAATCTGCTGGTTGAACTGTTTGTTGAAGAACTGCCGCCCAAGGCGCTCAAGAAGCTGGGTGAAGTCTTTGCCGCCAGCCTCGCCGCCTCGCTGAAAAACAGCGGCCTCGCCACCGATGCCGCCGCCGTCACGGCCTACGCCTCGCCGCGTCGCCTCGCCGCCCATGTCACAGATGTCGCTGCCGTCGCCGCCGACAAGCCGGTCGTCCAGAAACTCATGCCGGTTGCCGTTGGCCTCGACGCCGCCGGCAACGCCACCCCCGCCCTGCTCAAGAAGCTGGCCGCACTGGGTGCCGATGCGTCCTGCGTCGCATCCCTGCGCCGTGAGAACGACGGCAAGGCCGACATCCTGTTCTACGACAGCCTGGCCAAGGGCGCCACGCTGGCCGAAGGCCTGCAGAAGGCGCTCGAAGCCGCGCTTGCTGCGCTGCCCATCCCCAAGGTAATGAGCTACCAGTTGCAGGATGGCTGGAGCAGCGTCAATTTCGTCCGTCCGGCGCATGGCCTCGTCGCCCTGCACGGTGATGATGTCGTGCCGCTCGCCATTCTCGGCCTGAACTCCGGTCGTGAAACCCATGGTCACCGCTTTGAAGCAGCCATCGATCCGGTCGTCCTCGCCAATGCCGACGAATATGCCGGCAAGCTGGCAACCTATGGCGCCGTGATTGCCTCCTTCGCCGAACGCCGCGCCGAAATCGTCCGCCAGCTCGAAGCCGCTGCGGCACTGGCCGGCGGCAAGCCGATTGACGACGATGCCCTGCTCGACGAAGTGACTGCGCTGGTCGAACGCCCGAATGTGCTGATCGGCCAGTTTGAAGAAGAATTCCTCGCCGTCCCGCAGGAATGCCTGATTCTGACCATGAAGGCCAACCAGAAATACTTCCCGCTGCTCGATGCTGCCGGCAAGCTGACCAACAAATTCCTCGTCGTCAGCAACATCAGCCCGGAAGACGCGTCTGCCGTAATCGGCGGCAACGAGCGCGTCGTGCGCCCGCGCCTGGCCGACGCCAAGTTTTTCTTCGATCAGGATCGCAAGAAGTCGCTGGAAAGCCGCGTCGCCGGCCTCGGCAAGGTCGTTTATCACAACAAGCTGGGCACCCAGGGTGAGCGCGTCCAGCGCGTCGCCGCGATTGCCCGCGCCATCGCCGACCATCTCGGCGGCGGTGAGTTGGCCCATCACGCCGAACAGGCCGCGGTGCTGGCCAAGGCCGACCTGCTCACTGACATGGTCGGCGAGTTCCCCGAGCTGCAGGGCATCATGGGCCGCTACTACGCGCTGCATGACGGCCTCGCCGCAGATGTCGCCGACGCCATCGAAGATCACTACAAGCCGCGCTTTGCCGGCGACAGCCTGCCGCGCGGGCAAGTCGGAACAGTCGTCGCGCTGGCCGACAAGCTGGAAACCCTGGTCGGCATGTTCGGCATCGGCCAGATTCCGACCGGCGACCGCGACCCGTTTGCCCTGCGCCGCCATGCGCTGGGCGCCATCCGCATGCTCAGCGAAGGCAATCTCGATCTGCCGCTGAACTCTCTCTTGGGCGTTGCCGCCCGTGCGTTTTCCAGTGTCGAAGGCTTCAAGAGCGCCGACGCGGCACTGGCCGATTTCATCTACGACCGCCTCGCCGGCAGCCTGCGCGAGCAGGGTTACACGGCGCAGGAAGTCGATGCCGTGGTCAGCCAGCGGCCGCAGCGCCTGGGCGACATTCCCAAGCGCCTGGCCGCCGTCCGCGCCTTCTCGGCGCTGCCCGAAGCCGCCGCCCTGGCTGCCGCCAACAAGCGCGTCGGCAACATCCTGAAAAAGGTCGAGAACGCTGTCGAAGCGACGGTCGACAACGCCCTGCTCCAGGAAGCCGCCGAAATCGCCCTGCATGACGCGCTCGTCGAAGTCGTGCCGCAGGCCGATGCCGCCTTCGTCACCGGCGACTACAGCGAATCGCTGCAGGCCCTGGCCGCCTTGCGCGCCCCGGTCGATGCCTTCTTCGACGGCGTCATGGTCAATGCCGACGACCCGGCCCTGCGCGCCAACCGGCTCGGCCTGCTCGCCAAGCTGCATGCCGCGATGAACAAGGTCGCCGACCTTTCCAAACTGTCCGCTTAAGTCAGGAAAGCCGCCATGCCCACCAAACTCGTCATCCTCGACCGCGACGGGGTCATCAACTTCGATTCCGCCCAGTTCATCAAGAGCCCGGCCGAATGGAAGCCGATTCCGGGCAGCCTGGAAGCGATAGCCCGCCTCACCCAGTGCGGCTACAAGGTGGTCGTGGCGACCAACCAGTCGGGCGTTGGCCGCGGCCTGTTCGACATGGAAACGCTCAACCTCATCCACAGCAAGATGCACAAGGCCGCGGTGGCACTGGGCGGCCGGATCGACGCCATTTTCTATTGCCCGCATGCAGCCGATTCGAAGTGCGATTGCCGCAAACCGAATCCTGGCATGTTCAAACGCATTTCCGAAACGCTCAACATCGACCTCAAGGGCGTCCCGGCCATCGGCGACTCGCTGCGCGACCTGCAGGCCTGCGCCGTCTATGGCTGCCAGCCCATGCTGGTGATGACCGGCAAGGGTGAAAAAACCAAGGCCGAAGGCAATCTGCCGGAAGGCACACTGGAATTCAAGGACCTGTCGGCGGCGATCGACGCCATCCTCAAGGAAACAACCCCATGAAAACCGTGCGTTCGACGCTGTTCATGGCCTACGCCATTGTCTGGTCCATCCTCTCGGCGCCGCTCGTCGTCATTGCCGCCCTGGTCCTGCGCGGCCTCTGGGGCTACCGCTTCGGCAAGCTGTGGCGCCTCGGCATGCAGTTCGGCGTTGAAAACATCCTCGGTATCCGGCCCAAGGTAATCGGCCTTGAAAACATGCCGCAGGAACCCTGCGTCATTCTCGCCAAACACCAGTCAGCCTGGGAAACGATGACCATCCAGGACCTCGTGCCGAATGGCGCCTACTGCGTCTTCGTGCTCAAGAAGGAACTGCTCAGGGTGCCACTGGTCGGCTGGGGACTGGCCGCCATGAAAATGATCTCAATCGACCGTGCGGCCGGCAAGGACGCCCTCGACCAGGTCGTCACCCAGGGCCGCGAGCGCCTGCAGCAGGGCTTCTACGTCATCCTCTTCCCGGAAGGCACACGCGTCGCGCCGGGTCACAAGAAACGTTACAACCCGGGCGGCGCCTATCTCGCCACCCACGTCGGCTGCAAGGTCGTGCCGGTCGCCCACGATGCCGGCGAACTCTGGCCGCGCCAGGCTTTCCTGAAAACGCCCGGCACCGTCACCATGAGCATAGGCCCAGCCTTCGACGCCACCGGCATGACCGAAGCCGAAGTCAATCAGCGGGCCGAAGCCTGGATCGAAGACGAAATGCACCGCATCTCGCCGCATCGCTACTCGGATGCCTCCCACAACGCCACCTGAGCCAGCGCGGCGCATCGTCATTGCCGGCCAGGCCATCGCCTATCAGCTCAGACGCAGCCCGCGCCGGACCATCGGCCTCGCCATCGACCATCGCGGCCTGCGCGTCGGCGCCCCGACCCGTGCCCGCCTCGGCGACATCGAAAACCTGATCCACGAACACGGCCAGTGGGTGCTCGACAAACTCGCCGCCTGGCGTGACCGAGCCGCCCCCGAAACCCTGCAAATCACGGATGGAAGCATCATTTCCGTCCTCGACGAGCCGCTCACCATACGCCTCACCACGATAGGCCGGTCAGGCTGGCAGTTCGGCCCCGGCATGCTCTATCTGCGTCCCGACGCCAGCGGCAACGCCCGCCCCAGCCTGGAAAAAGCACTGCGCGAGAAAGCCCGCGCCGTCTTTGCCGAACGTCTCGCCCACTACGCCCCGAATCTCGCCGTCGCCCCGCCACCGCTGCGCCTGTCCTCGGCCCGCACGCGCTGGGGCAGTTGCAGCCAGCGCGGCGGCATCGCCCTGAACTGGCGACTTATCCTCATGCCGCTCGCCATTGTCGATTACGTCGTCTGCCACGAACTCGCCCACCTCAAGGAAATGAACCACAGCCCGCGTTTCTGGTCTGTCGTCGAGCAACTCTGCCCGGACTGGAAAGCCCGCCGCCTCGAACTGCGCCGCTGGGGAAAACTGGTCGCCGGTTATTAATGGCGAGCCTTTAGCCCAACCCAAGGCGCCCCAAATTTACCCAACAACGCCCCCCTGACAACCAAGCACTGGCCACAAATAAAAATGCGCATCCTCCACACCATGCTCCGCGTCGGCAATCTCGACCAGTCCATCGCCTTCTACACTGAAGTCCTCGGCATGCAACTGTTGCGCCGCCAGGACTACCCGGATGGCCGCTTCACCCTGGCCTTTGTCGGCTATGGCGACGAAGCCAGCAATGCCGTCCTTGAACTGACCCACAACTGGGATACGCCTGGCTACGACCTGGGCAACGGCTACGGCCATATCGCGCTGGCCGTCCCCGATGCGGCCGCCGCCTGCGCCGCGATCAAGGAGCGCGGCGGCAAGGTGGTGCGTGAAGCCGGGCCGATGAAGCACGGCAAGACCATCCTCGCCTTTGTCGAAGATCCGGATGGTTACAAGATCGAACTGATACAAGCCAAATCAGATAGCTGACAGTACGAGCGTAATCCGTCCGGCACACCGGTCATGGCTGACCGGAAGAAGTAGCGACAAGTCCTTTATTTGACGAAGACGATCTTGCGCTTTTCGTCCACCTTGCCGAGATAGTAAGTATCGCCCTCGCCCTTGAGGATATTGGCACACCATTTTTCGGCAAGCTGCTTCCAGTCGATGTCGACGCAGTACTTGCCTTCGTCGTTAACCTTCCAGGTTCCGGCTTGGCCGACCGTCCGTGAGCCCGCACCGCTGCCGAAGGTCTTGTTGTTGGAATTCGCATATAAAGTACCATCCGGCTCGTTCGTCCAGTGGCGTTCGCTGCCGCCCGACGAGACATGCGTCACCTTGAGGCCCGGCAGGAAAGCCAGCAATTCCTCCCGACTCATTTTGACCGGGGCATCCTGGGCCAGGGCGCTGATTGCCCAAATGCTGCCAAGAGCAGCAAAAATGAATTTCGACATGGCAGATCTCCCTCCTGAATGATCCTGACAATCAAGACTGCGAAAACGGCGAGCAGTTCCCTGGCAACAAAACAGCGGACAGCGCACGGCATCCCATTCCGAGTGGCAACCTGAGCGACATCAAGGCGGGCCGCCTGCTTGCAGGCCATACTACAGCGAGAAGGAGATCGCCATGGCCTTTCCCGAATTCTTTGCCCACGCCCCCGCCATCACGCTGCGCGACCCGCTGGCCGAACTGCTCGGCGCAGCCGAAGACGGATTGATCGAATACCACTTTGTCGATGCCGTGAAACTGGCCGGGCATTCATGCCCGACGGTGGCCGGTGCCTGGCTGATGAGCATCCGCGCGCTACGTGCGCTCTACGGTGACGAGATACCGGTTCGCGGCAATATCGCCGTCGCCTTCCATGAAGACCTCGAAACCGGCGTGGCTGGCGTCCTCGCCAGCATTGCCACACTGCTCACGGGGGCCGCCGCTGACGGCGGCTTCAAGGGGCTCGGTGGTCAGCATGTACGGCGCGGCCTGCTGACCTTCGGGCTGAGCGGCAGATCCGCCATGACTTTTACCCGGCTCGATACGAATGCTGCGGTCAGCGCAAGCTTCTGGCCCAATCTGGTGCCGCCCGATCAGCATCTGGGCAGCCTGCTCCCTTTTGTGATGCAAGGCTCAGCCAACCCGGCCGAAAAGAAGCGCTTCGGCGAACTCTGGCAGGATCGCGTCAAACGTATCCTGATCGACCACGGCGACGATCCGGCCCTCGTCACGCTGCGCCTGATTCAACGCTGAATCGCCATCGCCTCGCGCGCCACTGTCTCGAACGCCTCGACCACGCCGGACCAGCTGCGGGGCAGCATGGTCTGCCGCGCCGCCTCGGCCATTTTGCCGAGACGCTCCGCATCGTCGAGCATCCACAGCGCACCATCGACGTAGGCCCGCTCGTCGCCGGGCGAGGCCACCATGCCGTTTTTTTCCGAGACGACAAGCTCGGCGGCCGCTGCACTGCGGTAGGCGATGACGGGCAGGCCGCTGGCCATCGCCTCGGCGACGACATTGCCGTAGGTTTCGGTCAGGCTGGGGAAGAGAAAGAGATCGGCGCTGGCGTAGTGGGCGGCGAGATCCTCACCGGTTTTCATGCCAGCGAAGTGATGGTCGGGGTGGTCTGCTGCCAACTGTCTGGCCGACGGGCCATCGCCGACCCAGACCATTTTTGCCTGCGGATGCCAGACCTGGATCGCCGCAAAGGCCTTCTCGACCAGCGCCAGGTTCTTCTCCGCGGCTATCCGGCCGACGTAAAGACAGACAGGACCATCGCCTTCGACACCCCAGCCATGACGCAGCGCAAGGCTACGCCGGGCCGGATCGTACAGCCCGGTATCGACACCGCGGCCGACCACACGCACGCCGCTCAGCCCCTCACCAGCCAGATCGGCAGCCAGCGCGGCGGTCGGCACCATGGTCGCCAGGGTCCGCCGGTGCAGGGTGCGCAGGTAGGCCGAGAGTGCCGGACGCATCCAGCCCAT
>CAIYYE010000229.1 GCA_903930395.1 uncultured beta proteobacterium | reverse complement strand
TGGCTGTTGAGCCATAGTTCGAACGGGTCGCGCACCATTTGCGAAACCAGCTTGTAGGCGTCGCGGCTGGTCAGTTTTTCCTTGGTCTGGCCCTGGAACTGCGGGTCGAGCACCTTGGCTGAGAGCAGGTAGGTCATCCGGCCGCAGACATCTTCCTGCGCCAGTTTGACCTTGGCTGGCAGGATGGCGTGGTGGTCGGCGAAGGCTTTGATCGCCTCGAAAACGCCGGCTTTCAGGCCCGCTTCGTGGGTGCCGCCGTCCAGCGTCGGGATCAGGTTGACGTAGCTTTCCGGCTTGCCGCCGCCTTCCTCGAACCAGGCCAGGGCCCAGGTGGCACCTTCTCCGACGGAAAAGCCGTTGGCCGTTTCGACATGTTTCTCGCCGACGAAAATCGGCGCGACAGGCGTGCCGACCATCATTTCATTGAGGTAATCGGCCATGCCGTTCTGGTAGCACCAGGTTTTCTTTTCCTGACCTTCGATATCCAGTTCGACCGTGACATTGGGCATGAGCACCGCTTTCGAGCGTAGCAGGTGCTCGAGTTGGGCCAGGTTGATCTTGGGCGAATCGAAATATTTCGGATCGGGCTGGATACGCACGGTCGTCCCGGTATTGCGCTGGCCGCAGTCGCCGATGCGCGAGAGCGGCTCGGTGACGAAGCCGGCGCCGAACGCGATGTGATGGATGCCGCCGCCGCGCTTGATTTCGACCTCAAGGCGAATCGACAGGGCGTTGGTCACCGAAACGCCGACGCCGTGCAGACCGCCCGAGAAGCGGTAGGCATTGCCCGATTCCTTCTTGTTGAACTTGCCCCCGGCATGCAGCTTGCAAAACACCAGTTCGACCGCCGGGCGGCCTTCTTCCGGATGCATTTCGACCGGAATGCCACGCCCGTTGTCGCTGACTTCGATGACCCCATCGGCGCGAACCAGTACCGCGATTTTCTTGGCGTAGCCAGCCAGCGCCTCGTCGGCCGAGTTATCGATGACTTCCTGAACGATGTGCGTCGGGCAGGTCGTCCGGGTATACATGCCCGGACGTTCCTTGACGGGTTCGAGGTCTTTCAGGACGCGGATGGATGAGGCGGAGTATTCGGACATGGCTTTTCAGAAATACGGATGATTTTCACAGGCAGTCGCGGCGGACGCCCAAAACCGGTGGATTCTACCTTGCCGCGCGCACACATTCACGATCAGCACGCATGGTGATTTCCCGGGCGGCAGAATTGCCATAAAATATGCCATTTACATGGTCCGCCAAATGCGCAGCCACCTTGGCTTCAC
This sequence comes from uncultured beta proteobacterium, assembly GCA_903930395.1. GTDB lineage: Bacteria > Pseudomonadota > Gammaproteobacteria > Burkholderiales > Rhodocyclaceae > Azonexus. The sequence continues at coordinate 786 of CAIYYE010000229.1, read as the reverse complement.
CCTCATCGAACTTGTCGTCTCGTTCGTCATCATCGGCATACTGGCCATAGCCGTTCTGCCGCTCTACACGCACATGCAGCGGGATGCCCGGATCGCGGCAGTCAATGGCCTGCAGGGGGCCGTTCGCTCGGCTGATGCGCTCGTCGCTGCGGCGGTGATCGCCAAAGGGCTGAATCGTCAATCCGGTTCTGGCACGGTCTATCCCAATGGCTCGGCGCTGGCCGGCGACAGCACGGCGATCCGCATCTATGGTGGCCATCCGGATTCGCAACTGGACGGTATCGGAAATGCCCTGCAGGGCGCCAGAATCGGCTTCGGCCATGGCCGAAACAACGCGAGCGTTACCGTGATATACGGTGCATTCACCGTGCGCTGGTCGCCCAATAACGTCAGGTGGGAATATACCCGCGCGCCCACCCCCGCCGCGTGCATGGTCAGCTACAGCAATGACGGCAACGCCGTATCAATTGCCTCAACGGTTTCCGGTTGCTAGGGGCGCGGCCCGCCTGGCGATTTTCCCGTGGTTCGGGTTGAATTTCTGGCCTGGGTGTCGGTCAGACATCGACCAACATGCGTGAATGATTTCGCGGTCCGCAGCGCTGGTCGGCATGGCATAATCTAATCTGCCTCATGGATATTCGAGGAACAGTTCATGGAAAATAAAATGTCAGACGCCCAAAAACAGCAACGCCAGTCCGAGCGTCGCGTCAGCACGAATATCGAGCCCCCCCCGTACGAAACCCGCGACGGCGAGATGAGCACTGACCGTCGTTCGACCTTCGATCG
>CAIYYE010000228.1 GCA_903930395.1 uncultured beta proteobacterium | reverse complement strand
GCCGACACGGTGAGCGACATCGGCATGGAGAAGCACGCCTTTCAGGCCGGCCTAAAGGCCATGCCCGGCCTCGAATTCTGATGCCCGCCTGCCCCGCCCTGCTCATCCCCCCCAGCCTCCGGCCAGGGCAAGGCGGCCGTCTTCACGTGCGGCCCGGATTTGTTTGATTACAGATCCAGACAATCGCCAACCTGACAACAAACAGCCGATCATTCGGTTTTTACGAACAATCATGCAGGCGTGGGTTAGTTTTTCTGCAACAGGAAGCAGCTACACTACGACTTGTAACTTTTCCACACGGAGACACCCATGAAGAATTTCGTACTGATGGCCGCAGCAGTCGTGCTCGGCTTCACCCTGCAAATCGGTGACGCAGAAGCCAAGCGCCTTGGTGGCGGTAGCTCGTCGGGCATGCAGCGCCAGTCGGTCGCCCCCAGCGCCCCGCCTTCAGCCGCCAAGCCGGCACCGACCGCTGCTCCTGCAGCCGCCCCCGCCGCCCAGCCCAAGCGCTCGTGGATGGGCCCGCTGGCTGGCCTCGCCGCCGGTCTTGGCCTGGCCGCCCTGGCCTCGCACTTCGGTTTCGGCGAAGGCCTGGCCAACATGATGATGATCGGCCTGCTGATCATGGCGGTCGTCATGGTGATCGGTTTCTTCATGCGCAAGAAGGCAGGAGCCACGCAGCAAGGCGGCATGCAGTATGCCGGTGCCAACCCGAATTACGGCAACACGCCGCACGAGCCTGATTTCATCCCAGCCGGCGGTACAGCTGCCGCACCGGTCGCCGCATCGAGCACCGGCAACATCCCGGCCGGCTTTGATGTTGAAAGCTTCGTGCGTAACGCCAAAGTCAACTTCATCCGCCTGCAGGCAGCCAACGATGCCGGCAATCTTGACGACATCCGCGAATTCACCTCCCCGGAGATGTTCGCCGAGATCAAGCTGGGCATGGGCGAACGTGGCGCAGCAACGCAGGAAACCGATGTCGCCCAGCTCAATGGCGAAGTGCTTGATGTGGCCGAAGAAGCCAGCCGCTACGTGGTCAGTATCCGTTTCACCGGCCTGATCAGCGAGGAAAAGGGCGCCGCTCCGACCCCGTTCGACGAAATCTGGCACATGACCAAACCGACCGACAACAGCCGCGGCTGGGTACTGGCCGGCATTCAGCAAGTCCAGTAAGCGCAGCTAGCCTTTCAGCAAAGCTGGCCGGAGAAATCCGGCCAGCTTTTTTATTGGATGGGACTTTGATTTCCGGTCACGCAAGATGACTTTCAAAGACTTTATTGATATCAAACCTTAGCAATGGCATAGTTCGCCCCCACCCCGGACAGACACACAACATCTTGTTTAAAAAACAAATTATTGTAAATTTTTCGTTAAATTCATATGTTGTTGCCATTTTTATGGCTGCAATATGGCATAACGCCATATCAGCCCAGGATGACGACCTGAATCTCGAAGATTTAACAAAAATTGAAGTTTCGTCCGTATCCCGGCGAAATCAGAGCCTCAACAATGTTCCCGCCGCAGCTTTCGTCATCAGCGCCGATGATATTCGCCGCTCAGGCGCGCAGACGCTGCCCGACGTGCTGCGCATGGCGCCCGGCATCCAGGTTGCACAGATCGATAGCGGACGCTACGCGGTCACGGCGCGCGGCTTCAATGGCCGGTTTTCCAATAAATTGCAGGTGCTCGTCGACGGGCGCAGTATCTACGACCCGTTTTTTTCGGGCACCCTCTGGGAGCATGACCAAATCCCACTGGAAGACATCGAACGCATAGAAATCATTCGCGGGGTCGGGGCCGCCATGTGGGGCGCCAATGCGGTCAATGGTGTCATCAACATCATCAGCAAGCATTCGCACGGCGAAGCAAACGGCATGCTGGCCGCAAGCATCGGTACCCATGGACAGCGGCAGTTGTACGCCCGGGCAGCCGGCAACATCGACGCCGACACATCCTGGAAACTCTCGGCCCAGGGGCGCCATGCCGGGCCTGCAAAAAAATCTGCCGATGGCAGCTACAGCGCCGACGATCTGACCGCCAGTACCGTCGATTTCCGCTTCGACCGGACCCTGACGGCCGGCAGCGCTCTCACCGTCTGGGCCAATGTCGCCAACTCAACGCAAGGGGATCTCTACCCGTTCACGATCAATCCGCTGGATCCCATGGTTCTCGATCCCATTGCCGTCGATGAAAAAACGAGCACCCAGATGCTCGGCGCTCGCTACCGCTGGCTGACTGAACAAGGATTCGAGTCATCTATTCAGTCATCTTTGAGCAATGCCCAGATCGGCCTCAAAAATGCATTCGAAATCAGATATGTCAAATTCGATCTCGACTATCAGGGCCGTTACACCTTCGCTGAACACGACCTGCTGTGGGGTCTGACGCATCGAACCATGTCAGACGAAGCGTGGAGCAATTTTGCCTTTGAAATGACCATTCCCCGACGGGAATTTACGCAAAGAAGCTCAGGCGTTTTCCTCCACGACAACTGGACACTGGTTCCCGACACCTGGCAGCTGGGCGTTGGTGCCCGCTGGGATCAGAGCAATCTGGGCGGCAGCTTTCTCTCGCCGAGCGCCACCCTGATGTGGACGCCGACACGCAACCATACCCTTTGGGCAAAATACGCCAGGGCACCGCGCATACCGTCGCGTGCCGAATCTGACGTCAGCATGATCTCGGGCTATCAGGGGCCGACCACCGGTCCGTTTCTGTCAATGCTTCGCTCCCAGCCCGGCAGCCTCCCATTGAGCAGGGAGACCATCGAAGGCGGTGAACTGGGGTTTCGCAGTCAACTCGCGCCTCATTTCAGTATCGACCTTTCGCTCTATCGTTATCGCTATGCCAATCTCGTCTCAAGCACCCTGGGCACTACCGAGGTCAATCTTTCATTTGGCCCGATTCCCGTCGTTATCCAGAATCTCGATCGGAATAATGCGGCCAATGGCTGGCTCACCGGTGCAGAACTGAGCCTGGACTGGCTCCTCTCGCCGACATGGCGCCTCCAGTTGTCGTATGCGCTGACCCACGTCGACATGGACGCCTCGAGCAACCCGATTAGCGATGCCCAGGGAAAGGCCGACGAAAGGGGTACGGCACGCCATACCGGCTCGCTGCGTTCGCAGTGGAATCTGTCGGAGAACCAGCAGTTAGACGCCTGGTTGCGCGGCTCATCCGGCATGGTCCGGACGCTCTCGCCCTACACCACGGAAATTCGTATCCCCGGTTATGTCACACTGGATTTGCGCTACGCCTTCAAACTCACCAGGGACCTCGAGATCGCGCTCAGCGGACGTAACTTGATCGGCCCGCGCCGCGTTGAATATGTTTCCGACTATGTGCCGGCCACCCCGGTCGTCATCGAACCCTCGCTGCAACTCACGACACGCTGGAAATTCTGACCATGCTCGCCAGAATTACCCGCCCTGCTCGCGCCTTCCGTCCACATTGGCTGGCAGCCCTGCTCCTCGTCATTGTTTCGAAAAACTTCGCCCAGCCCAATTCGGAACCACAACTGGAAGCGGCTTACCTCATCAATTTCATGAAATACGTCGAGTGGCCTGCCAGCGCCCGGAACACGGCTAGCATCTGCCTGTTCGGACGCGATACACTGGGTCCCTTACTGAGCAGTCATGAGGGGCGGATGATTGGTGGCAAGGAATTGCGAATTCTCCGGGTCAGCAGTCCTGCCGACATGGCCAGTTGTCAGCTGGTCTATATCCCGGATGTCGAAGAGGCGCGCATCGGTGCCGTACTGCGCTGGACACAGGGTATGCCTATCCTGACCGCCAGCAGCGCCGACGGATTTGCCCGGGCCGGTGGCGGCATCGAGTTTGTCCGTCATGGCGGGCGTATGCAGTTCATCGTCAATGCCAGCAGTTTGTTGCAGCAAGGACTGACTGCAAGTTCGCAAATGATGCGTCTGGCTTTTCGGGTGATCGGCGGTGAACGATGAACGCCCGCCCCTCGATCCAGAAAAAAATCGCCCTGGCCATCGCCATTTCGCTGGGTGTCGGACTACTGCTTTCCTTCGTGACCTTTGTCGTTCGCGAAATCGATCAGCGGCGGCAGGCGAAGACAACCGAGCTGTTTGCCATGGCCGACGTCGTCGCCTTCAATGCCTCGGCCATCATCGAATTCCGCGACGTCACGGGCGCCAAGCGTCTGCTCAGTTCCTTTGCCGAACACAAGGATGTGCTGTCCGTACGCCTGATTGGCACCAACTCGGACTTTCGCTATCGCTATGATGCAGCCGATGCACCTGCGACCAGCCCGACAGCGCCGGGCGACAAGCCACATCGGGAAAGAGCGGTGTACGCCGACTGGTCCTCCGTGACTGTTGCCGTACCCATCCGTTCGGACAATGAAGTGGTCGGCTCCGTATCCATTTCAGCCAGCCTCGACGGTGTATGGCGAGCGATTATCTGGAACCTGAGCCTCTCGCTCCTGGCCCTGACCATTTCCTTCGTCATCGCCTTTGCCATCGCCCGCCATCTGCTGGCCTCCATTCTTGCTGCCCTCGGTGAACTGACGGGCACGGCCCAATATGTCGCCGAATCAAAGGACTATACGCGGCATGCGAGGATTTATTCCGATGACGAAATCGGCCGCCTGGGCAACGCCTTCAACAGCATGCTCAGCGAAATTGCCGAGCGCGACCGGCAACTCGCCGACCAGCGCGATCACCTCGAGGACACCGTGCAGGAACGGACCATGGCACTGTCCCTGGCCAAGGAAGCAGCCGAGGCGGCGAGCCGGGCGAAGAGCACTTTCCTGTCGAACATGAGCCACGAACTGCGGACGCCGATGAATGCCATCATCGGCATGACCTACATGCTCAGGCGCAACAATCACGATACCGACCAGATGGACAAGCTGGGCAAGATCGACAACGCCGCCAACCACCTGTTGCAGTTGCTCAACGACATTCTCGACCTGTCGAAGATCGACGCCGACAGAATGACGCTGGAACAGACGGCCTTCACGATCGATGCCTTGACCGGCGAAGTAATCAACCTGCTCACGCCCCGTGCCGAATCGGCAAACCTGCGTTTCAATCTCGATATCGATTCACGTCTCAATGGTGTACTGCTGCTCGGCGACCCGCTGCGCCTGCAGCAGGTATTGCTCAACCTGGCCGGCAATGCCATCAAATTCACCGAGCGCGGCGAAGTACGCGTCGTCGCCAGCATCGCCGAGGACAATGGCGAGTCCATCCTGCTTGAACTATCGGTCTGGGATACGGGCATCGGCATTGCGCCGGAGGCCGTGGAACGCATCTTCAGGCCCTTCGAGCAGGCCGATGGTTCGACGACGCGCCGCTATGGCGGGACCGGACTCGGACTCCCCATCTGTCAGCGCCTCGTCCGCCTGATGGGCGGCGAAATTGAAGTGGTCAGCACGCCCGGTTCGGGCAGCGTCTTCACTTTCGCCGTCCGTCTGGGTCGGGCCCTGAGCGCAGATCCCGATTCGGCCAACACGCACCTTTCCGGAAGCGCCGCCGAAGAGGCCCTGCGTCTCGAATTCCCGACCTGCCACGTCCTTGTCGCCGAAGATGACTGGGTCAACCAGGAAGTTGCGCTGGAACTGCTGCGCGAAACCCTCGGCTTTGCCGTCGATATTGCCCCGGATGGCGCACAGGCGCTCGACATGGCAAGCCGTTTCCGCTACGACCTGATCCTGATGGACATGCAGATGCCCGAACTCGATGGCCTCAAGGCGACTCAGGCTATCCGCGAACTTCCCGGCTACGATCGCATCCCGATCATCGCCATGACGGCCAATGCCTTTGCCGAGGACCGGGTGCGCTGCATGGATGCCGGTATGGATGATTTCATCGCCAAGCCGGTCGATCCTGACCATCTGTTCATACGGCTGTTGAAGTGGCTGAGGGCAGGGCGGCCAGTCTCAGCTTGAGCAGCTGACCTCCAGCCCGCTCGCCCAGTCCGGCGGCAGGGCGGCGAAATCCTCAAATTCCGGCTGTTCATCAAAAGGCCGGCGCAGGCAAGTCAGCAAGCGCTGCACCCCGGAGAAATCCTTGTCCCTGGCCTGGCGAATGGCCGCCTCGGCCAGCCAGTTGCGCAGGATGTACTTGGGGTTGCAGGCCAGCATGGCTACCTGCCGCTGGTCGTCTGACCACGGGGTCTGGGCCAGACGCGCCCGCCAGGTATCGAGCCAGGCATCGCAGGCGGCGCGATCGACAAAAAGATCACGCAGCGGCGCATCGGTCTTTGCCTGATTTTCCCGGTCGGGCACCGCAGGTAGCCGGGACAGCACGCGGAAGAAGGTCGTGAAGTCGGGGCGATGCTGCTGTAGAAAGCCGAAGGTTTCCCCGATGAAGTCTTCGTCGTCGGGCATTGCTGCCAGAAGCCCGAGCTTGCCTCGCATGAGCCGGGCAAAAGTCTGTTCGAAGGCTTCGCCATACGTTTCATCGACAGCGGCGCGAGCAATCTCCGGCCGCTTCAAGAGAGGCAAAAAGGCATCGGCCAGGCAATACAGGTTCCACTGACCAACGTGCGGCTGGTTGCGGTAGGTATATCGGCCATAGGTATCGGAGTGATTGCAGATGTGGCCGGAATCGAAGGCCTCCATGAAACCGAAGGGGCCGTAGTCGAGGGTCAGGCCGAGGATGGACATGTTGTCGGTGTTCATCACGCCATGCATGAAACCAACCGCCATCCAGTGCGCCATCAATTCGCCCGTACGCACCGAAACATCGCGCAGCAGCGCGTCGTAGGGATTTGCCGCAGCCCGACATTGCGGCCGGAATGTGTCGATCACGTAGTCGGCCAGTTGCCGGACCTCCTGGTCTCGATCACGTGAGGCCCAGTGCTCAAATGAGCCAAAACGGACAAAACCGGGCGCCACACGGGTCACCACCGCCGCCGTTTCGATTGCCTCGCGGCGCACCGGATAGTCGGCCCCGATCACACACAAGGCCCGCGTCGTCGGCACACCCAGCCCGGCCATGGCTTCCGAACAGAGAAATTCACGGATCGACGAACGGAGTACGGCTCGACCATCGGCCCCTCGCGAGTAAGGCGTCTTTCCCGCGCCCTTGAGCTGGATTTCCCAATGACCGCTTGCGTTGCAGAGGCCGCCGAGCAGATGCGCCCTACCATCACCCAACTGGCCGGCCCAGACGCCGAATTGATGGCCGGAATAGACAGCAGCCAGTGGCTCGCTGCCGGGCAGAAGGCGATTGCCCGCAAAAATTTCAGCAAACTGCGGGCTGCTCTGGAATCCAGCCGGAAGGCCGAGAAAATCAGCCACCTCGCCACTCAGGCCAACCACGCAGGGATCAGGCAGGGGATGCGGATCGAGACGGGTATAGAAGGCAGCGGGCAGGGCGGCGAAGCTATTGGTGAAAATGGGCAGGTCGTTGAGGAATGATTCCGGAGCGTTCATCGTGTCGGGTTTCTGGCTATGATTTCAGGAGATAGCGGAGCGCAGCAAAGGGCGTGCCGGCACCGGCAAACTTCAGAACACAAAACCCGGCGATGGTTCTCGCCTAGTGTCGTGTTGCATGCTTGATGGCGCATTTAAAACTGATGGATTTTTGGTCAGGGCAAGGCGCAAACCACAGCGATACCCAGTGGTATCGCGAGGATTTGCAACGCCGCCATGGCCGAAAAGACGCAGTTTTGAGCGCCGGATAGCGTGCAACACGACGCTAGAAGCCAGCCGCTTCAGCCTCAAGGTAGGCAATGCTCACGTACTTGCCAATATTGACATCGAAACCCTTGGTATCCTTGGCTCGACTGACGACGCGCTCGTCTTTGAGGACCATCGCCTTGGCGGCGTCCATGGGCAAGCCATCCTTGATAGCCTGCTCGCAAGGGCGATATATCCCTTCGAACAATTCGCGATTCCATTGCAGGACATCGGCACTGGGCTGGCCGTGCCCGGGCAACCAGATTTTCGAAGCGGCATTTTTCTCAAGTAGCTCGTAGGCCTTCAGCGAGCCGACATAAGAGCCGTCGTCCATGTTGGCGATCCGCCGGTCCATGGCAATATCACCAATGCAGGTCAGCTGGTCCTCGACGACTTCAACGCAGATGTCGTATGGCGTGTGCACCTTGCCGTAATGGTGCATGCGCAGCGTGACATCACCAAATTTCAGCTCCTTGCCGTGCTCGACTGGAGTATTCGGCGGCACAACGCGGGTCCCGAGCGTCGCCTGGTTGGTCCATTGTTCCATCAGCGTGCGCCACATGTTGCCTTGCATGCCCTTGATCTCGGCGATGGTGCCGGGGTGGGCATAAATCGGAATCCCCTTGTAGGCCGTCGCGAAGGCATCATTCCCGAGCCAGTGGTCGCCATGGAAGTGGCTGTTGATAATGGCAATGACCGGTTTCCTGAACTGCTTCCGGATCTGGCGAATCGCCATTTCGCCGATCTGCACCGAAGCCCCGGAATCGACCACCACCAGACCCTTTGCGGTATCGACGAAGGTGATATTGCACATCATTCCCTGGTTTTCCGGGGTGGGAAAACCATCGGGGGAAAAAATCATCCAGACATGTTTTGAAAGCTGGCGCAGGGGATGGTCCTTGACCACGGGACCACGCACAAAGTCATCGACTTCCCGGGCAAAAGCGCTCATCGATTGCCAGGGCGCGAACTCGATCGCACTGAGTGCCGAAAAGGCGCTGGCAGTGCGCAGGAATTGGCGGCGGTTCATGAGCATCTCCTGAAACGTTAAAATAGCGCACCATCATCGCGCCAAATCTGGCGCTCGTCTACACTGAATCCATGCGCCGCTACCCCTACTCATTTATTGCCCTGAGCTCGCTCGGTGTCCTTTGTGCCATCCCCGGCGCCATCAGTCTGGCCGGTTTTGGCGCGAGCATTCACCCGGTCCTCGATGACCCGATGGCCGGCCTGGCCTTCATCGTTTCCGCCATTGCCCTGATCGGCTCCGGCGCCTTTCCACTGGTGATCGAAAAACTCAAGGAAGGCGAAGGCGCCTAAGCTTCGCGCATCAGGCGCCAGTACTGGAATTTGACCGTTACTGCGGCGCCCGCGACGATGGCCAGAAAGGTCACGATGGAGCCGAGGGCCAGGGTAGAAAAACCGGTAATGCCCTGACCGACCGTACAGCCCATCCCGACGACCCCGCCAAAACCCATCAAGGCGGCACCGAGCAGATGGCTGGCCGTATCCTCGACACTGGCAAAACCTTCCCAGCGGAATTTTCCGGTAGCCAATGCCCAAGCACCGGACCCGGCAATGACGCCGAGCACCGTCGCAATGGCAAAGGTCAAGGTCCGGCTGGTATCGGACCAGAGCATGAGCAATTCAAGCGTGTAGGCTTGTGGCGCGACGAAGCTGAGCGACTCCATGCGCCCGCTGTTGGTCGTCAGAAACGCTTCTTCCAGCGTATCCGGATGCTCGGCCAGAAATCCGATATGGCCGCTGATGTACCAGGCTGCGACAACGGCGAGACCCGTGCCGAGGCCACCCAGAACATTGTCGAGGGTCCAAAAATCCCGATTGATCAGGCAGAAAGCCGTCAAGCCGCCACCGGTGGCGAGCACGGCCAGCAGGAAGGCAGTTTTCGGGTCCATACCGGCGGCACTGAGCAGCGCCGGAATATCCTGCCCACCCGGAAAATTGATGGCCGCCTTTTCCAGCACATTGACGCGGAAAACACCGAATACGCCGCGCATGGTCATGTAGGCAACCAGGCCGAGGACAAGAAAAACGACCACGGATTTCAGATTGCCGCCACCGATACGGATCAGCGTTTTCGAACCACACCCGGAGGCGAGCACCATGCCGACACCAAACGTTGCGCCACCCACCAGGTAGGACAGCCAGGTGAAATTGGGTGTCCGGTAGATGGATTTGCCGAGATCGATCAAACCGGCAGCATGGAGCGCACCGGCCCCGAGAATGGCCACGCCGATGGCCAGAAGCCACATGCGCATGCGGCTCCAGTCGCCCATATTGACGATATCCGAGACGGCACCCATGGTGCAGAAATGGGTTTTCTGGCCGATGGCGCCAAAGACAAAAGCGACGGCAAAGGCCAGCCAGAGGACAGTCGTCGAAATAGATGCAGTTTCCATGTTCAGGCGCGGTAAATAGTTGGATCGGTCAGGCCGGCGGCGGCAAAGCCTTCGGCCCGCAGGCGGCATGAATCGCAGACACCGCAGGCGCGGCCGAGTTCATCAGCCTGGTAACAGGACACCGTCAGGCCGTAATCGACACCGAGCGCCGCCCCCGTGCGAATGATGTCGGCTTTCGAGAGATCGATGAGCGGTGCGTGAATGCTCAACTCGACCCCCTCGACCCCGGCGCGGGTGGCCAGATTGGCCATTTTCTCGAAGGCTGCAAGGTATTCCGGTCGACAGTCCGGATAGCCGGAATAATCCACGGCATTGATGCCGACGAAGATGTCGCGGCTGCCGAGCACTTCGGCCCAGGCCAGGGCCAAAGACAGCATGATGGTATTGCGGGCCGGCACGTAGGTGACGGG
>CAIYYE010000227.1 GCA_903930395.1 uncultured beta proteobacterium | reverse complement strand
GTTTTGTTTTTACAGCGGCGAATCCGAGGGTTTAGCCCAGGGCGCGGCTGACCACTTCGAAGACGTCGGGCGACAGGCTGGCGTGGTCGCGGATGCTTTCGAGGGCGGCTTTGGCGTGGCGCTGACGTTCGCCGTCGTATTTCTTCCAGCGGTCGAAGCTGCGCGCCAGGCGCGAGGCGATTTGCGGGTTGAGGGCGTCGACGGCGCGCACCTGTTCGGCCAGGTAGGCGTAGCCGGCGGCGCTGTGGAAATGCGCGAGGTTGCCGCCCAGGGTGCGGAACAGGGCGTAGACCTTGTTTGGCTTGGCGAGGTCGAAGGCGGGGTGGGCGGTGAGCGCCTGGATGGTGGCCAGGGTGTTGCGGCGGCGGCTGCCGGCCTGGACGGCAAACCATTTGTCGACGACCAGTGCTTCGTGCTGCCAGCGCTCGTAGAACTCGGCCAGCGCGCTGTCGCGTTCGGTGCAGTTCTCGGCTTCGACATTGGCCAGGGCGCTCAGGGCGGCGAACTGGTCGGTCATGTTGTCGGCCGTTTTGAATTGCTGGTAGGCGATCTGGCGGTTGGCGGCGGTGTCGAGTTCGAGCAGGTAGCCGAGGCAGACGTTGCGCAGGGCTCGGCGGCCGGCTTCGGCGCTGCTTGGCGTGTAGGCCTGGGTCGGGGCGAGGGCGGCATATACGCCGGTCAGTTCGCCTTCGAGCTGTTCGGCGATGTGGCGGCGCAGGCCGTTGCGGGCGGCGCGCAGGGCGACCGGATCGACTACGGCGAGTGCTTCGGCCAGGGTTGATTCGCCGGGCAGGCTGAGGGCTTCGGCAACGAAGGCGGCGCCGCGCTGGCCGTGTGTTTGCAGCAGGCGGCGGGCGGCGTCGATGAAGCTGCCCGGCCATGTCGGCTGACGGCCGGCAGCGATGGCCGCCGTGGCGTCGAGAATGAGCATCGAGGCGAGACGCTGGCCGGCTTCCCAGGCGTTGAAGCTGTCGCTCTCATGGGCCAGCAGGAGGGTCAGCTGTTCGGGGCGGTAGGGGAAATCGAGGATGACCGGGGCCGAGAAATCGCGCAGCAGCGAGGGAATCGGTTCGCTGGCGATGTCTTCGATGTGGAATTCCTGCTCGTTCTCGGTCAGGAGCAGGGTGTTCTCGGTGCCGGCAATCAGTTGGCCGGTGGCATCAAAGAGGGCGACTCGGATCGGGATCAGGTAAGGCGCGGTATCGCTGGCCAGCGGGTTGCTCTGTTTGAGATGCAGGGTGTAAATCCGGCTGGCCGGGTCGAATTTTCCGCTGGCCGAGATATGCGGCGTACCCGGCTGCTGGTACCAGCGCATGAATTGCGTGAAGTCGAAGCCCGAGGCGGCAGCCATGGCGGCGACGAAGTCCTCGCAGGTGACGGCCTGCCCGTCGTGGCGACGGAAGTATTCGTCCATGCCCCGGCGGAAACCGTCGCGGCCGATTAGCGTCTGGATCATGCGGACAACTTCGGCGCCCTTTTCGTAGACGGTCGAGGTGTAGAAGTTGCTGATTTCCATGTACGAGGACGGGCGCACCGGGTGCGCCATCGGGCCGCCGTCTTCCGGGAACTGGGCGGCGCGCAGGCCGCGCACGTCGCTGATGCGGGCGACCGAGGGATCGTGCTCGTCGAAGCCGAATTCCTGATCGCGGAAAACGGTCAGGCCTTCCTTGAGCGAGAGCTGGAACCAGTCGCGGCAGGTGACGCGGTTGCCGGTCCAGTTGTGGAAATATTCGTGGGCGACGACGCGGTCGATGTTCTCGAAATCGACGTCAGTGGCGACGTCGCTGCGCGCCAGCACGTACTTGGTGTTGAAAATGTTGAG
>CAIYYE010000226.1 GCA_903930395.1 uncultured beta proteobacterium | reverse complement strand
GTCAAAGTGGCGCAGCAGGATCATGAATCTGAATGCTGCGGTTTCGGCGGCACCTTCTCGGTCAAACAGCCGGAAATCTCCGGCGCCATGGTCGAAGACAAGGTCAAGGCGCTCAAGGCGACCGGTGCCGAGCGCGTCGTCAGCGCCGATTGCGGCTGCCTCATGAATATTCTCGGCCACGCCGCCTGGAAGGACGACCAGGAAGGTCGCAAAACACCCAGCCTGCCGGGCGAACACATCGCCAGCTTTTTGCTGCGGAGGACTGTGAAATGAGCGCCCGTGACCGCATTCTGGCCAAGCTGAAAGCCGCCCCCCTGCTACCCAAGCCGGAACCCGACGTGGCCGCCTGGTTCGCCGCGCACCGCCCGGTGGAAAGCGCCGCTGAAAAAATGGCACGCTTCCGCCAGCACATCGAGTTCGCCCACGCCGAGGTGCATGCCGTCACGCCCGCCTCGTGGCTGGCCAAACTGCGCGAAGTTCTGGCGGCACGCCAGATCGACAAGCTCCTCGTGGCCGAAGGCACAGCACACGGCGAGGCCGCACTGGACGAACTGCCGCGCCAGGGCATCGAGTGCCCGACCTATGAGTTGCCCATCGAAGCCTGGAAGACCGAAATGTTCACAGCCATTCCGGCCAGCCTGACCGCCGCCCGCGCCGCCATCGCCGAGACCGGCACGCTGATCCTCTGGCCGGACGCCGCCGAGCCGCGCCTGATGTCGCTGGTGCCGCCCGTGCATATCGTCCTGCTCGACGCCGGCAAGATCTACAACACTTTTTACGAAGCGACCCAGGCCGAAGGCTGGAAGGATGGCCTGCCGACCAACGCCCTGCTCATTTCCGGCCCCTCGAAAACGGCCGACATCCAGGTCACCCTGGCCTACGGCGCACATGGCCCGAAGGAACTGATCGTTCTGCTGATGGGAGATGCGCAATGAACGCCCAGCCTATTCACTTCAAGCCGGCCGAAGGCTTCCGCGACCGGGCCAAGGCCGTGGTCGACAACCCCTTCCTGCGTCAAAGCTTCCGCGGCGCCATGGATTTCCTGATGACCAAGCGGGCCGGCCAGTTTCCGGATGCCGAGGAGCTGGAAAGCCTGCGCACGCTGGGCGAGCAGATTCGCCAGTACAACCTGGGAAAGCTGCCCGAACTACTGCTTCGCCTTGAAGAAAACCTCACCAGAAACGGCATCCAGGTCCACTGGGCCGAGACGCCGGATGAAGCCAACGCCATCATCCTCGGCCTCTGCCAGTCGCGCCGCGCCAAGCTCATGGTCAAGGGCAAGTCCATGGTCAGCGAGGAAATCGAGCTCAACCATGCCGCCGAAGCGGCGGGCATCGGCGCTCTGGAATCCGACATGGGCGAATACATCGTCCAGCTCGCCGGCTAAAAGCCGTCGCACATCATCATGCCGGCCATCCACAAGACCAAGGAAGAAATCGCCGCGCTCTTCCATGAAAAGGTGCCCGGCGTCGACTACACCGACAACGTCGATGCGCTGATCCAGATCGGCCGCAAGGTCCTGCGCCAGAAGTTTCTCGAAGCCGACATCGGCCTCTCCGGCGTCAATTTCGCCATCGCCGAAACCGGCACGCTGTGCCTCGTCGAAAACGAAGGCAACGGCCGCATGTGCACGACGACGCCACCGGTCCATATCGCCATCACCGGCATCGAGAAAATCGTCGAAAAGCTCGAGCACATCCCGCCCCTGCTCTCCCTGCTCACCCGCTCGGCGACCGGCCAGAACATCTCGACCTACTTCAACATGATCTCCAGCCCGCGCCAACCGGGCGAGAAGGACGGCCCGAGCGAAGTGCACCTCGTCCTGCTCGACAACGGCCGCAGCCAGGCCTATGCCGACGAGCAATTGCGCAAGACACTGCAATGCATCCGCTGCGGCGCCTGCATGAACCACTGCCCGGTCTATACGCGGATTGGCGGCCATGCCTATGGCACGACCTATCCGGGGCCCATCGGCAAGATCATCTCGCCGCATATGCTCGGGCTGGAAGCGACATCGACGATGGCTACGGCCTCGTCGCTGTGCGGGGCCTGTGGCGAGGTTTGTCCGGTGAAGATTCCGATTCCGGATTTGTTGATGCGACTTCGGGAGGAGGCGTTTTCGAAACCGCATGCGAATCCTTCGATGGTCGGCCAGGGGGCTGCCTATAGTCGGCTGATGACTTCGGTTTGGCGAGGCTGGGCGGCGGTTTATCGGTCGCCATTCCTGTATGGGATTGCTACCTGGCTGGGGAGTCGGTTTGCCTGGCTGGTGCCTGCGCGGCAGGGGGCGTGGACGTCGGTTCGGGTACCTTTGAAGCCGGCTTCAAAGCGCTTGCGGGATATGTTGAAGGAACGCGGGTGATGGTTGTTTTCCCGAGCCCATTAGTCGCCTAAACACAAACAACAAACCCGAGACAAACCCATGACCGACCTAATCCAGCAACTCAAAAAATCTCTCCCCGAACACCAGGTCATCACCGACGACCTCCGCCGCCTCGCCTACGGCACCGACGCCAGCTTCTATCGCCTGACGCCGCAGGTCATCGCCGTCATCGAGTCCGAAGCCGAACTTCAGTCCGTCCTCAAAACCGCCCACCAGACCCAAACGCCGATCACCTTCCGTGCAGCAGGCACCAGCCTCTCCGGCCAGGCCATCACCGACGGCATCCTCGCCCTGATCGGCGAAGGTTTCGCCACCTACGAACTGAACGCCGATGCCAGCAAGGTAAAGGTCGGTCCCGGCATTGTCGGTGGCGAGGTCAATCGCCGGCTCGCTCCTTTCGGCAAGAAAATCGGTCCCGATCCCGCCTCCATCGGCGCCGCCAAGATCGGTGGCATTGCCGCCAACAACGCGTCCGGCATGTGCTGCGGCACGGCCCAGAACAGTTACCGTACCCTGGCCGGCATGCGCGTCATGCTGGCCGACGGCAGCGTGCTCGACACCGAGGATCACCTGAGCGTCGATGCTTTTTCGAAAAGCCATGCCGTGCTGCTCGGCGAACTGGAGCGCCTCGGCCGCGACACGCGCAACAATGCCAAACTTGCCGAGCGCATCCGCCACAAGTTCAAGATCAAGAACACCACCGGCTACAGCCTCAATGCACTGATCGATTACGAAGACCCGATAGACATCCTGAGCCACCTCATGATCGGCTCGGAAGGCACACTCGGCTTCATTTCGCGGATCACCTACAACACCGTTGTCGAAGACCCGTTCAAGGCCTCGGCGCTGGTTTTTTTCCCGGACATCCGCACGGCCTGCGAAGCGGTGATTCGCCTCAAGCCGCAGCCGGTTTCCGCCGTCGAACTGCTCGACCGGCCGGCCCTGCATTCGGTCGAGAACAAGCCCGGCCTGCCGGCCATCATGCGCGAACTGGGCGAGGAAGCCGCCGCGCTGCTCATCGAAGTGCGCGCCGCGACGGCCGATGGCATCGATCAAAAAATCGCTGCCGTCCATGCCGCCATGGCCGGCGTTGCCACCGTCGAGCCGATGCAGTTTTCAACCGATCCGGCCACCTGCGAGATGTACTGGAAAGTCCGCAAGGGCACCTTCCCCGCCGTTGGCGCCATGCGCCGCACGGGGACCACGGTGCTCATCGAGGACGTCGCATTCCATATCGAGAACCTGGCCGATGCGACGCTCGACCTGCAGGCCCTGCTCCGCCACCACGGCTATCACGAGGGGATCATTTTCGGCCACGCGCTGGAAGGCAACCTGCATTTCGTGATTACCCAGGATTTTGGCGATGCCAGCGAGATCGACCGCTACGCCCGCTTCATGGACGAGCTCTGCCACCTCGTGGTCGACAAGTACGACGGCTCGCTCAAGGCCGAGCACGGTACCGGCCGAAACATGGCACCCTTCGTCGAAATGGAATGGGGCAAGGAAGCGGCCGACCTGATGCGCCGCATCAAGGCGCTGTTCGACCCGGAAAACCGCCTCAACCCCGGCGTCATCCTCAACGACAACCCGCATGCCCACCTCGAAAACCTGAAACCCATGCCGGCCGCCGAGGACATCGTCGACCGCTGCATCGAGTGCGGCTTCTGCGAACCGCTCTGCCCCTCGCACCGCCTGACCCTGTCGCCACGCCAGCGCATCACGAGTGTGCGCGAACTGGCCCGCCGGGCTGCTGCCGGCGAACCGGCCGGCAGCGTCGGCGAGGATTATGCCTACATGGGTCTGGACACCTGCGCCGGCTGTGGCCTGTGCTCGACAGCCTGCCCGGTCGGCATCGATACGGGTGACCTGACCCGACGGCTACGCGGCCGCAAGCTGGGCGACACGGCACGTGCCGTCAACACCTGGACCGGCGAGCATTTCGGTACCATGGCCAATGCCTCGCGCCTCGGCCTCAGGGTCGGCCATGCCGTCTCTGGCGTGCTCGGCGACAACTTCCTGGCACGCCTCTCGGGCGGCGCCTGGAAGAAGAACATGCCACACGCCGGCAAGGCTCCCGTCGAACGGATCAGCCAGGGCGATCCGGTGGTCTATTTCCCGACCTGCGGCGGGCGCATTTTCGGGCCGTCGAATGCGGCCGACAAACAACTCGGCGATGTCGTCATCGAACTGCTGACCCGCGCCGGCTACGCCCCCATCCTGCCGGAAGGCTTCGACAGCCTGTGCTGCGGCCAGATGCTGGCGAGCAAGGGCATGGCCGAGGAAGCCGACGCGATGTCGGAGATTCTCGAATCTGCGCTGATGAAAGCATCGCAAAACGGCAAGTACCCGGTGATCATGGACGCCAGCACCTGCTCGATCCGCATGCAGAAACACCTGGCTGGCCGAATCCAGCTCTACGACTTCCACGAATTCGCCCACGATGCGCTGTTGCCGCGGCTGATGATCCACAAAAAGACCGGCCCGGTCGCCCTGCACGTGAACTGCAGCGTCCGAAAGAATGGCTCGGATGCCAAGTTGAAGACACTGCTGGCTGCCTGCGTCGAGCAGATCGTCGAACCGGCCGGCGTCACCTGTTGCGGCTTTGCCGGGGACCGTGGCTTTGTCGTACCGGAACTGAACCGTCACGCCCTGCGCAAGATTCACGCCGAATTACCAGCCAACTGTAGCTGCGGCGTTTCAAGCAACCGGACCTGCGAAATCGGCCTGACCGCTGAAACCGGGATCAACTATCAATC